>JAIWOJ010000075.1 GCA_020216965.1 Prosthecobacter sp. | reverse complement strand
GCTTTGGCAGCGAAGTACTCAGCCATCCCAGGGTAGCGATCCAAATGGTCAGGTGCAAAATTTAGCCAAAGGCTAGCCCGAGCGCGGAAGTTGCGGATCGTTTCTAGCTGGAAGCTACTGATCTCTAGAGACAGCACGTCATACCTCTGCCCGGAGGCCACGACCTCACTCAGAGATATGCCGTGGTTGCCACATGGGATGGACCGGAGGCCATTGGCCTCGAAAAGATGCGCGATGAGTTCGGTGCAGGTGCTTTTGCCGTTGGTGCCTGTGATGGCTACCAGGGGCATGTCCGTGAGGTTGAAAGCGAACTCTGTCTCCCCTTCCAGTGGCACGCCGACATCGGTGAATTTTTTGGGCAAAGGCCAGCTTGCATCAAGACCGGGGCTGATGATCACACGCTGGAAATCGCCTGGTTTAACCACGAGGTCCCTGGCTGCCTGGCCTGTCACGGTGCGGAAGCCTTCGGCGTGCAGTTTATCGAGAGCGGCTTTGAGTTTCAGTGGATCACCCTCATCAAAGAGCGTGACTTCTGCCCCATGCTGCCGTGCCAAACGCGCGGCACCCAGACCGCTGCGTCCGGCACCGAGGATGGCAAAGTGGGGAGAATCAGACATGACGCGAAAAGCGAGGAGAGATGAGTTTAGAAACGATAGCGGTGGGATGGCGAAGAGGTTGTCAGCTCAATGATTGGGTTCTGGCTTCATCGGAGCTTCAAGGTCGCCAACCCGAGGAGGGCGAAGAAAAGGGAAAGAATCCAAAAGCGGACGATGACTTGGTTTTCATGCCAGCCGCCCAGTTCGAAATGATGGTGAATCGGAGCCATGCGGAAGACGCGTTTGCCGCGCTTTTTGAAGCTGATGACCTGGATGATGACGCTCAGCGCCTCCATGACGAAAACACCGCCCACAAGGGCCAGCACAATCTCCTGACGGCAGGCAATGGCGATGCTGGCGATGCAGCCACCGAGGGCGAGGGAGCCGGTGTCTCCCATAAACATCTTGGCAGGATGGGCATTGAACCAAAGAAAGCCCACACAGGCACCCGCTAGCGCCATGGCGATGATGGGGATCTCATTCGCAAGAGAGTGATGCGGCACGCCTAGGTAGCTGGAATACAAAGCGCTGCCGGACACATAGCCAAAGCCCGTGTAGGCAATCGCCGTCGTGAGGCTGCAACCTGTCGCCAGGCCATCGAGGCCATCGGTGAGGTTCACTGCATGGGATGCACCCACGATGATGAGCGCAAAGAAAGCCACGGCAAAAAAGCTCATGTCCTGAATGATGGGCCCTTTATAAAAAGGCAAAAACAAGGCACGCAGGGTGGAGTCGCCGCCGAACTGTGCAAAGGCGGTATCGCCTGCCTTCGCGGCAGCATCCAGTGTGGCATCGGTAGGAATGAGGTAGCAAAAGATGAGAGCGGTCACGATGGCCACACCCGTCTGCCATATTAGCTTGGTTCGAGCGCTGACGCCTTTGGAGTTCTTCTTGCTGATTTTCAGATAATCATCCCGGAACCCAAGGGCACCAAGGCCGATGGTGCAAAAGAGGATATTCCAAACCATCAGGTTGTCCCACTTTGCCCACAAGAGCGTGGATGCGACGATGGTGCCAAGGATGAGGATGCCCCCCATGGTGGGTGTGCCTGCCTTTTTGCCATGCAGTTCAAAGAGCTGATGTACCTCCTCTGCGGTGCGGATGGGCTGGCCGATTTTGAGCGAGATCAATCTGCGGATGAGCCGTTCCCCAAACAGCAGTGATAGAGCAAAGGCGGTAATGGCTGCGCCGCCTGCGCGGAAGGTATGGTATTTGAAGATGTTCAGCAGCTTGTATAGAAATGAATCGTCGCTGATCCAATCAGCGGCCTCGAGCCAATTTCGCAGTTCGTAGAGCCAGTAAATCATGGGGTCTGAAAATGGGTAAGCACCTTTTCCATGCCTGCAGAGCGGCTGCCTTTGATGAGCACGACATCCCCAGGCTGGAGTAGCGCCTTGAGGTGGGCGGCGCAGGCTTCATGGGTCGGGAAATTTTGGCTTTCCTTGAGCCCGGCTGCCTCTGCAGCTTGGCTGATAAGCGCGGCCTCATCCCCGACCGTGAAGATGGCGTGAATCCCGGCTAGCGCGGCATGTCTGCCGACGCTGTGGTGGCCTTCGATGGCATGTGGGCCCAGCTCGCCCATACGGCCTAGCACGGCGATTCTGCGTCCACGGTTTTGGAGCTTAGCCAGGGCGGTCAACCCGGCCTTCATTGAGTCTGGGTTGGCATTGTAAGCATCGTCGATAAATTGAATGCCGTTGATGTTTTTCAGCTCCATGCGTCCGCCAGTGAGGCGGGCGCTGCTGAGCGCTGCTGTGATGTCTGCTGGCGAGATACCGTGGGCCCAGCCCATGCACGCAGCCAAGGTCGCATTGCCGACCATGTGCTCTCCGAGAATCGGCAGGAAGGCATCTACCACCTCTCCGCTGAAGTCTAGCCGGAAAAAGGTGCCTTCTGCTGTGGTGCGCAGGTCAAAGGCGCGCACATCACCTGCCGTCAAGCCGGCCTGATAAACCGTGGCTTGGCAGTGGCGTGCGATCAGGGGCGTGTAGCGGTCATCCGCATTGAGCACCACGATGCCCTGGCTATGCACATTGGCAGGCAAGGTTCCTTTTTCCCAGGCGATGGCGTCTTGGCTGCCGAGATGCTCGATATGGGCCATGCCGACGTTGGTGACGATGGCAGCATCAGGAAGGGCGATGTCCACTAGCGTCTTGATCTCGCCAGCGTGATTCATGCCCATCTCAATGATGCCGCATTCGTCTTCTTCCTCCAGGCTGAGGAGGGTGAGTGGCACGCCGATGTGGTTGTTGAGGTTTCCCAGAGTGGCCCTTGTGCGCATCTGGCAAGACATGACGGCCGCGGTAAGGTCTTTGGTGCTGGTTTTGCCGTTGCTGCCCGTCAGGCCGATGATGATAGGATGAAGTAGGGAGCGATAGCCACGCGCGAGCGCTTGAAGGCCGCTCAGCGTGTCCTCTACCTCTACCATGGCGCAGGTGTCTGAGCTGAGGGCGCGGCCTTTTTGTACCAAGCAGGCGGTAGCACCAGAGGCGATGACTTGGGGGAGGAAGTCGTGCGCATCATAATTTTGACCCTTTAAGGCCACGAAAAGATCGCCTGGCTGAGCTTGGCGCGAGTCAGTGACGACACGGGACGCAAACAGCCCCTCACAGGCAGCAGTGGAGCCATCTGCAAAGTTGGCGAGGGTCTGGAGGTCAAGGGGCTTCATCTGCGAGGAGGCGGAGGACGTCGGCGTGAGTCGCGAGGGGTTGGTTCTTCGGGCGCGCCCATGCCAGCGCGGCGGGTGGAGGATGCGCGCATGGGGAGATCTTCTTGGCCCTGCCAGGCGGCTTCACGTTCAGCTTCACGGGCCTTGCGCTCCTCATCGCGATCTCCAGCGATCCTGCTGAGCAGCATTCTGACTACCCGACGATCGTCAAAGTCGTGCTTCACGCCTTGGATTTCCTGGTAGGTCTCATGGCCTTTGCCAGCGATGAGCACAATGTCACCACTACCTGCATTCTCGAGCGCTAGCTTGATGGCTTCCTTGCGGTCCACGATGGCGGCGTGGTTTTTTGGGCGTGTGAAGCCTTTGACTGCATCAGCGATGATTGCCTCCGGCGGCTCGCTGCGTGGGTTGTCGCTGGTGATGATGCACACGTCGCTGCCTGATTCGGCTGCAGCGGCCATTTTGGGGCGTTTGGTGCGGTCGCGGTCGCCGCCGCAGCCAAAGACGGTAATGAGGCGACGAGGTTTGAGTGCCTTGAGAGTCTTGAGCACATTGACCAGGGCGTCAGGGGTGTGGGCGTAGTCCACAAAGACCTGGAATCGCTGACCGTCTGGCGTGACGCGCTCAAGCCGACCGGGCACTTGGGGTGCGGTTTTGAGATGGGCGATGGTCTCCCGCAGATTCAGGCCGGTGGAGTGGCAGGCAGCCAGGGCACCGAGCGCATTGTAAATGTTAAAATCGCCGATGAGGGGTAGTCGTACGAGAAACGAGCGGCCTTTGATCTCAAGTTCAAAGGTAGAGCCCGTCATGCTATAGCGTGGGTTCACGGCCCGATAGTCCGCACCGACACCAAAGCCGAACTTTAGCACGCGCCCAGTCCCCTCGTGACGTTGAATGAGCTTGCGGCCCCAGGCATCGTCTAGGTTGACGACGAGGGCACCTTTGGCTTGGGCAGCGATGGTCTCAAAAAGCCGCGCCTTGGCGCTGAAATAGGCATCCATCGTGCCATGGTAGTCGAGGTGATCTTGGGTGAGGTTGGTAAAGACACCGGCTGCAAAAGCTAGGCCATGCACGCGGTCCTGATCAAGGGCATGGGAGCTGACTTCCATGGCGCAGGCGCGGCAACCTTTATCACGCATCTGGGCCAGAAGCGCCTGGATCTCGAGGGACTCTGGCGTGGTGTGGGTGGCAGGCACTTGTTTCCCGCCGACATCATAAAGGACTGTGCCGAGGAGACCGCAGCGTTTTTGCCCGGCATTCATCAAATGGTGCATGATGAAGGCCGTGGTCGTCTTGCCATTGGTACCTGTCACGCCGAGCAGGGTGAGACGATCCGCCGGAAAGCCATGCAGAGCGGCGGCTGCCTGCGCGAGGGCGATGCGTGATTGATGCACATGCAGCCAGGGCACGGTGCAGCCGTCTGGCGGTGCCTGCTCTGCGATGATGGCGGAGGCCCCTGCTGTGATGGCCTTGTGGATAAAGTCATGGCCGTCTGACTTTGAGCCACGCAGGGCGACAAAGGCGGTGCCTGGCCCGGCCTTACGCGAATCATAGGTCAGTGCGTGGATCTTGGTGTCCAAGCTGCCGCTGACGACGGGCTTGTCTAGATGGGGGATGAGTTCTCGGAGTGTCATTCTTGGCCTCCTCCTTCTAGGGCGAGCGGGCGGTTGGGCCGCACGGAAAGTTGTTTCAGCACTTCAGCGGCGATTTCTCCAAAGATTGGGGCTGCCATCTTGCCACCGCCGACGGCATCGTCGGCTTCCGTCTTGGGATAATCCAAGACCACGACGCAGGCGATTTTTGGGTTCTCTGCTGGGGCATAGCCGGCGAAGGAGGCGATCCACTGCCGTGGGGGGTAGCCACCTTTATGCCAGCGCCCTTCGGCATCACGATAGCGATAATTGGGATCATAGCGCCGCGTGGTCCCTGTCTTGCCTGCGACCTTCAGGCCGCTGATGCTGGCGCGTGTCCCGGTGCCTTCTTCAACGACGAGCTCTAGCAGGCTGCGCATGGTGGCAGCAGTCTGCCCTTTGCATACCTGCCCCACGCTCTGGGCTGGCATGATCTCTACCTTCCGCCCACCGTCACTGACGATGCGGTCAATGAGCCGCGGGCGCATGAGGATACCGCCATTGGCGATGGCACCGTAGGCCATGGCCATCTGCAGCGGCGTGACACTGACCTCGTAGCCAATGGGGAGCCGTGTGTGGGTATCGTTGGACCAGTTTCTTGCCTCGCTGTTGTAGCGCCCGGCACTTTCTCCGGTGAGGGGGATAAGGGTTTGGGTGCCGAAGCCGAAACGCTTGGCATATTCAAGGAATGGTCCCTGACCTAGCCGCTTGGAGATCTTGTAGGTGCCGACATTGCTGGAGTGCTTAAAGACATCCGCAGCGGGCACGACGCCCATTTTTTTGAGGTCGGTCAATGGCTTGCCCTTGAGCACAGGATCTTGGTAGGTGCCAAATGCACAGTCCACGGGTGTGGTCGGGCTGATCTTCCCGGTATCCAGAGCACCGGTAAAGGTGACGATCTTGAAGGTGGAACCTGGCTCATAAGGCTCGCAGATGCAGAGGTTCTTCCAATTCGTTTCACTGGGTTTTTGAGCTAGGCGGTCATGGCCGGGGCGGAAGCTCATCGCCAGTACGGAGCCATCATGCACATCGGTCACGACGGCCATGATCTTGTGGGGCCGCCATTCGAGGTCTGCCCGCTCAATGATCTGGTCCACGGCGTCTTGCAGCGCCATGTCGATGGTGAGGTGGATATCGCGACCATGCACGGGCTCCCTGATTTCTCCGCGGTAGAGCGGCAGCTCACGCCCTGATTTGTCATGCTCTACCTCCACGCGGCCTGGGGTGCCACGCAGGACGGTGTCCTGTGTTTTTTCGATGCCGCCTGCGCCTTTGCCATCCTCTACACTGCCGACGATGAGGGCGAGTCGATTTTCTGTGGGATAGCGTCGGCGGATGGTGGAGCCTACATAGACGCCGCGGATGTGCTGGGCTGCGAGCAGTTCCTTCCATTCCCGCGCTTGGTCCTCTGTGAGCCGCTCTGCGAGCATGACGATCTGCTGCGGTGAGCGGAGTTTTTCCAGCACCTCGCTGTGGCTGAGGCCGAGCTTGGGCGCGATGTGAGTGGCGATGTGCTCTTGGTAAAGGGCGATGATCTCCTCCTTGCTCAGCCCGGTGGTAGGTGGGAAGGGCAGCCCAGCCTCCCGCATCTCAGAGATGGCGAGCCGCGCCGTCAGCAGCTCATGCAGGTGGACGCGGTTGGTTCTGAGGTGAAATGTTTCCTCATCATAGGCTAGGTAACGTCCACCGAAGTCTTTGATCGAACCGCGCTGGGCTGGTAGGGCGCGCACTTCGCTAAATTTCTGCGCTGCCTGCTCTGCGAGCATGGGGCCGCGCTTGAGATGGAGGTCATAGAGCCGCCAGGCGACGAAGGAAAAGCCGACCGTAAGGCCGCAGGCGGCCAGCAGCATGCGTTTGACGACGGGGCGGTCGATCCGCAGTTGATGGTGGCTGGGAGGGGGCGGCTTCATGAGGCGCTGGGGTTTGCCACGTCCACGGCTTTGGCTGCTGGGATGGCTTTCAGGCGGATGATGGACTGGGTCTGGGGGTTGATCTTTTGTAGCCAAGTGCCCTTGGCTTGCAGGATGGGTTGGACCTTCGCGCTGTCTAATTCCTGGTCGATTTTGCGCTCTAGGTTGGTGATTTCGATCTTCAGCAGCCTAGTTTCTTGCTCGATGAGGAGCTGATCTTCCGCTAGCTTGGCGGCGCGATTCTTTGCCACCACGGTGCTGAGCGCTGCCACCAGGAGGGCGGCGCAGACGACAAGCGCACCTGCCAAGACTGGCAGACCGATTTTGTTGCGGTAGTGGTTACGCTTCATGGTTCGGGCAGGCGCTCTGCGGCGCGCAGGCGGGCGCTTCGGGCGCGGGGGTTCAAGAGCACTTCCTCGGGTGAAGCCTCCAGCGGCTTCTTGGTGATCAATTTCAGGCAATAGAGTGGGTTCGGTTTTGGGGCTGGCCATTCGGGGCGGTCGATGAAAGGTGCGGCGTAGTTCTGAAAGGCGTGTTTCACGATGCGGTCCTCGATGCTGTGAAAGCTGATGACGGCGATCCGCGCGCCGGGCTTCAGCCAGCGGGGTGCTTGTGTGAGAAATTCGCGCAGGGCTGGCAGCTCTGCATTCACCTCACAGCGCAGTGCCTGAAAGGTGAGCGTGGCGGGGTGTTTCTTCCCATGCTTTGGGCAGATGCGCGCGATGAGGTCGGCCAGCTCTAGTGTGCGTGTGAAGGGCCGTGCCACGCGGTCTTGGCAGATGGCGCGGGCGATGCGCCGGGCGTTAGGCACTTCGGCGTTTTCTCGGAGTAGGCGCTCGATGTCCTCTTGCGGCCAGTGGTTCAAGATTTCTGCTGCCGTGAGGCTGGAGCTTGTATCCATGCGCATGTCTAGGGGGCCATCTTTGGCAAAAGAAAAACCGCGCTCTGCCGCATCCAGATGCCGACTGCTGACGCCGATATCAATGAGCATCCCGTCTAGTCCGCTGACGCCTGCCTCTGCCAGCACGGAGGTGATGTGACGGAAGTTTCCTTTGAGCGCACAGAACCTACTGCCATAGCTGGCTAACCTTGCGCGTGCATACGCTAGCGCTTCGTCATCTTGGTCCATGGCCACCACTTCAGCCCCGTGCTGCAGCAGTGCCTCCGTGTGACCTCCCCCGCCCAGGGTGCCATCAAAGATCACCCG
>JAIWOJ010000074.1 GCA_020216965.1 Prosthecobacter sp. | reverse complement strand
GAGCTGAGCACGGAGCCCTGCGTGTGGCCGTGGTAGGTGGTGGCTGCTCGGGCCTCCAGTACAAGATGGACCTCGTCGATGGGCCGGCAAATCGTGATATTCTGGTGATCTCCAATGGCGTCCGCGTCGTGATAGATCCCAAAAGCGCACTTTTTGTCACGGGCTCAGAACTCGATTATAGTGATGACCTTCAGCAGGGGGGCTTCAAAGTAAAGAACCCGAATGCGGTGGTGACCTGCTCCTGCGGAGAAAGCTTTTCCGCCTGATTCATGGCGCAAACGGACAACCATTTCGAGCTCTTAGGATTGCCCCCAAAGGCAGCGCTTGATGAGGCAAGTCTGCAAACCGCTTACCTCCAAGCCGCCAAAAAGTTTCACCCTGACTGCGGCCAGGGAGATGCTGACCAAAGTGCGGCCCTGAATACGGCATTGGCTGTGCTAGGCTCACCCGCACAGCGTCTCAAACACCTCTTAGAACTCCATAACGTCAAAAGTTGGCGGCCTGTGACACTGGATGCAGACATGATGGACCTGTTTAGCCGCTTGAGCTCTGTCTTGGGAAAAGCTGACGAGTTAGCCGCGAAGACTCAAGCGAGCAGTAGCAGTCTCGCCAAGGCGCTGATGGCTCCCAGAGTGCTGGAAGTCAGGGAAGGCTTGGAACAGCTAGCCTCTGAGTTAATGTCAGCCAGACAAAAACTGGAAGACGCCCTGCCACTGTTGGACGATCAAATCCTAGCCGGTGAAGAAAAAGCCTGGGAGGAGCTTCAAGCAAGCCAAGCTCGGCTAGCCTATTTAGAAAAATGGCACTCCCAAGCAAGGCAGCGCCTGATGCTGCTCATGCTGTGAGACAGTATCCAATCTGATCGACTCTCGATACGCTTACCAATTCTTGATCCACTTGGAGCTAGCCTGAGAGAGCGTCGCGCTGTCACGAGTCATTAGGCTGGTGGCCGTGAGATTCTCGTTGTCATTGCCATAAGACCAGAGGTCATAGGTATTGTTGATCGTGACGGGCTCGGGTGGCTGACCGCCTGTTAAGGAGACTGTCGGCAACGCTTTGATGTAGCGGAAAGGATGGCCGAAACCGTCGATCACAAAATAGGTAGAATTGTTCACCGTCCAGATTTCTCTGGGCATGTCGGTGAGTGTAACATTGGCGGCTTCATTATCCTCCACCTGCCCATTAGATTCAGGCGAGCCTTGTCCATCAGCACCGCTAATCTTATTGTAGCCGTCCCCGCTCAATGCCTGGTAGAGGCAGGACGCCTCTCCAGAGATATAGACCAAGTCTGCAATGACGACGGATTCCTCTGGGTTGCTAGGCGTAGGATAGGAGCCAAACTTTTCGCGGTAATTTTCAAGAGCAGAGCGGATGACGCGGAGTGTCACCTCCGTGCGATTGCGCTTTGAGGCAAAATCCGCGTAGGAATACGCACCGGCCACAAGAGCAAAGAGCACCACGATGACGCTGATGACGGTAATCAACTCCACCAGGGTGAAGCCGGAACGTGTGCGCTGAGAAAAGGAAATCGCTTTCATGTCTGGGACCCGTATTGGACTTATGCGCCTGGACCAGCGCTCAATTGCTTGATCACCTCAATCAGCGGCAGGAATAGCGCCAGAACGATGGTCCCGACGACAAGTGCGAGCAGGACGATCATCAGGGGCTCTAGCATGGAGGTCAAGGCGGACACGGAGTTGTCCACTTCGTCCTCATACACGTCAGCGATTTTCAGCAGCATCTCAGGGAGCTGGCCGGTTTCCTCGCCCACGTCCACCATGGAGATAACCATCGGCGGGAAGACGCTGCTGGATTCTAGGGGGGCTACCATGGATTCACCTTCCTTCACCGCATCATGAACTTTGACGATGGACTCGGAGACGATGGCATTGCCAGCGGTTTCCCGCGTGATATTCAGCGCCTGCAGGATCGGCACGCCAGATGTAACCAGGGTGCCGAGTGTGCGGGTGAAGCGCGAGATGGCTGTCTTGCGCTGCACATCGCCAAAGAGCGGCAGTTTCAGCTTCCAGCCATCAATCGCACGCCGTCCACCAGGGGTGGAAGCAAAAAGGCGCCAGCCGATGAAGATGACGGCAGCCCCACCTGCCAGCCAGAGGAAGTTGTCACCCATCCAGCGGCTGAATCCGATGACATACTTCGTGAGGGTGGGGAGCTTGTTTTTATCTCCCAGCATTTCCTCGAAGATTTTCTCAAACTTCGGCACAATGACCAGCATCAGGAAAATGAGAATGGCCAGGGCAATGAACATGACCACCAGCGGGTAGATCATGGCCGCCATGATCTTGTTTTTGAGCTTCTGCGCTTTCTCCTGGTATTCCGCCAGACGGTTGAGAACGATCTCCAATACCCCGCCCAACTCACCCGCCTTAACCATGTTGACGTAGAGCTTGTTGAAGATGCGCGGGTATTGGCCCAAGGTCTCCGAGAAGGTGCTGCCGGTTTGAACGTTGTCGGCCAGGGTAGCAATGGTGGCCTTCATGACAGGGTTGGGCTCCTGTCGGCTCAGGACCGTCAGACCGCGCAGGAGAGGCAGCCCTGAATCAATCAGCGTGGCAAGCTGACGTGTGAAGACCATCAGGGTCTTGGGCTTCACCTTGGCGTTCGCGCCTGCTTTGACGGCCTTGCCTTTGGATTTCGCAGATGGGCTTTTGGCGGCACGTTTTTTAACGGCGGCGTCTCCCTTGCCCTCCTGGGCTACCTGGGTGGGGTAGAGCTGACTTTGGCGCAGCAGGTTGATCGCCTCTGCCTCGTTACTGGCATCCAGTTCACCGGCGACTTCCTGGCCGTTCTGGTCGAGGGCAATATAATGAAACTTCGGCATACTTGAGGGGCGCGTGTGTTTTTTTGACTGTGGCTCAGATTAGGGGGGTGCCGTGGATTCTGTCCATGAAATTTATGGTGACGTGCGGTGCAAAAATGGCTCCACTCCTGACTTCAGGTATACTTCAGCACTTCCTCAATGGTGGTCTCACCATCGTAGATGTTGCGCAAACCATCCTCACGCAGAGTCATCATGCCGAGTTCGATTGCCTTTTGTTTGAGGGCGAGGGTGGGCGCTTTTTCCACGATGAGCTCGCGAATCGGGTCCGTTACGTCCAGTAGTTCATAAATGCCTTTGCGGCCTTTGTAGCCAGAGCCGCCGCATTTATCACAGCCTGCGCCGGTATAAAATTGCTTCCCACCGATGTCATCCTGTGTGAGGCCAAGTTGGTTGAGAATGGATAAGCTAGGTGTGTAAGCAGAGCGGCAGTTTTTGCAGATCGTGCGCAGCAAGCGCTGGGCTAAGATGCCTTCCAGCGTCGCTGAGACGAGGAAGGGTTCCACCCCCATATCCACCAGACGGGTCACGGCTCCAGCCGCATCGTTCGTGTGCAGTGTGCTCAATACCAAGTGGCCGGTGAGTGAGGCTTGGATGGCGATCTGCGCGGTCTCCACGTCACGCATCTCTCCCACCATGATTTTATCAGGATCTTGGCGGAGGAAAGAGCGTAGCGCTTTTGCGAAGGTGAGACCCACGGCGTCATTCACAGGCACCTGCATGATGCCGTCTAATTCATATTCCACAGGATCCTCCGCCGTGAGCACCTTGGTATCGATCTGATTGATGCGGCGTAGGCAGGCATAGAGAGTCGTTGTCTTGCCTGCACCCGTCGGCCCCGTCACGATGAAGATCCCATTGGGTTTTTCGATCGTCTCCGTGATGTAGTCAAAGAGGTACGTGGGCATGCCCAGGTGCTCAAGGTCTAGGTTCACGCTACTGCGGTCCAATACGCGTAGCACCACAGACTCACCATGCTGCGTGGGCAGGGAATTGACACGCATGTCCACGGGCTTGCCATTGACCACGGTCATGATGCGCCCATCTTGAGGTATCCGCCGCTCGGCGATGTTCATGTTCGCCATGACTTTGACGCGGGAGATGACAGAGTTTGCCAGATGAACTGGCGGCGGGGCCATCTCGTAGAGAGCTCCATCGACACGATAGCGAATTTTAAACTCGTGCTCAAAAGGCTCAAAATGAATGTCGGACGCCTTTTCCTTGATGGCTTGGGTGAGGACAAGGTCCACAAACTTGACGATCGGAGCAGAGTTTGCCTCCATCTCGGGGCTCTCTTTACCGGCATTCGCTAGGCCGCCAAAGATATCTTCGATGCTTGGGGCACCGGTGCCATAATGCTTGTCAATCAGTGCCTGGACCTGACTACGGCGCGCTACCACTGGCACGATCTGCCTGTCTAGACCGAAGCGCAGATCCTCAACCAATTGCGGGTTCAGGGGGTCCGTGAAGGCGACGTGGAGGCCACGGGCATCTAGCGTGATGGGAAAGGCACCGTATAGCCGAGCCATCCCAGAGGGCACGAGATGGATGACGGACGGCGGAGGCTCATAGCTAGATAAGTCAAAGTGATCGGCACCCAGTTCTTCGGCCACGACCGCCCAGAACTCGTCCTCGGTCTGGTAAATACCGTAGTCGAGGAGGGTTTGGAGGATCTCTTTGCCGTTGTGGATGCAGTCCTGAATCAGTCCTTCAGCTACGCCGGAGTCGATCACTCCGCGCGTCTCAAGCATGTCGATGACGTTTTGAGGGGTCATTGGGGGGGTAAATTCGCGATACTGTTTTTGATTGTCTAAGGGGCAGCCAGAATCAGTCGGCGTCTGACATGGTGGCCTCGATGACCTCGGTGGCCGTGGTGACGCCGGCGAGCACTTTGCGCACGCCATCTTCGCGTAAGGTTCTCATGCCCAACTCGCGGGCGCGTTTGCGCAGTTGCGGGGTTGTTAAATTCTGGTTGATCATATTGCGCACTTCATCGTCCACTTGGAAGATTTCCGCGATCACCATGCGCCCTCTGTAGCCGGAGTTGCGGCACTTGTTGCAGCCCTTGGGGCCCATGATCGTAGCGCTGGCTAGCTGGCCTGCTTCTAGCCCTAACTGGCGCATCTCTTTGTCACTGAGGCCAGCGGGTTGCTTGCATTCTGCGCAGAGCTTACGAACGAGACGCTGTGCCAAAATGCCGCGCACAGCAGAGGCGATGAGGAAGCGCTTGATGCCAATGTCTGCCAGACGAGCGACGGCGCTCGGAGCATCATTCGTGTGCAGTGTGGAGAAGACAAGGTGCCCGGTGAGCGATGCCTGGATGGCGATGCCGGCGGTCTCTGCATCACGAATTTCCCCCAGCATGATGATATTCGGTGCCTGACGCAGCATGGCGCGCAGGGCAGCGGCGAAGGTCATGCCCACATCTTCTTTGACCATCACCTGATTGATGCCTGGCAGCTCGTATTCCACCGGATCCTCCACCGTGATGATCTTGCGGTCGGGGCGGTTGATGAAATTGAGGCAAGCGTAAAGAGTCGTGGTTTTCCCAGAGCCCGTGGGCCCTGTGACTAGCACGATGCCATCTGGCAGGGAAATGAGGTTCTCAAAGCAGGATTGGTCGTCACTGAAGAAACCCAGATCACTTAGGCCGAGGCGCAGGCTGCTTTTATCCAGCACACGCATGACCACACTCTCCCCATTCTGGGTGGGGATGATGGAGACACGCATGTCTAGCTCCTTATCCCCAAACTTCATCTGGATACGTCCGTCCTGAGGCACGCGCTTTTCGTCGATACTCATGGTACCCGTCATGATCTTGATGCGGGCGATGATGGAGGCCAGTAGCCGCTTCGGGTGATGCTCAATGTCCACCATGACGCCGTCCATGCGGAAGCGCACGCGGATGTCCTTTTCCATCGGCTCAATATGAATGTCAGACGCGCGATTGCGAAAGGCATCCATGAGCATGTTTTCCACGAGCTTGATGATGGGAGCGTCACCATCGCCACCTGTGGAGGCTCCTTCTCCTGTGCTGCTGCCAGTCATGGCATCATTGCCATAAATGGTAACCATTACTTCCTGAATGAGATTGGGTGTAGAGCAAAAGAACTCT
The DNA here is from genome assembly GCA_020216965.1 of Prosthecobacter sp. GTDB lineage: Bacteria > Verrucomicrobiota > Verrucomicrobiia > Verrucomicrobiales > Verrucomicrobiaceae > Prosthecobacter. The sequence goes on along the minus strand of JAIWOJ010000074.1, from coordinate 2,097 downwards.
AGCTCTGGCTGCAACACGTGGGGTAGAGCATCCAGGGTTTCAAAATTGTAGGGGTCTGAAACCGCGATCTGAAGGGCGCTGCCATTGACCCCGATGGGCACAATTTTGTATTTCTTTGCCTGCTCCAGCGGCACCAGTGTTTTCAACGCTGGGTTGGCTGGGAAACCGTGCAAATCCACGTATTCCATGCCGCTATTGGAGGCGACGAGCTTTGCCAACTGCTCATCGGAGACGACACCCGTTTTGACCAGGGTTTGCAGAGGGGTTTCTTGCCCTTTTTTATTGATCTTGGCCTGCTGTAGGTCTTGAGGCGTGACGTAGCCTGCCTCGGTTAGCAGTTCGATGAGAAACTCTTCGTTGGAATACATGCGGGTCGTGCGGGGGGAGCGCGATTTTTTTGTGGAATTATGAGCTTAGAGGAGTTTGCGCGCTGGTGTCAATGTCCGGCTAGCTTCTGCGTGTAGCGCCCGCAGTGCCTCATCAAAAGACATTGCGGGGCCAGAGCTGGCAATCCCCTGGGCGGGTGTGGAGTCTGCGAATAATGGGCCGTGCGCGCGGCGCTTGGGGGACGTAGTTTGTGGCGCTACCTGACATGTCGTCTCCTGTTTCATCCTCTGCTCCTCTGGCCGCGCGTCTGCGGAATGTGAACAAGTCTTTTGGCGATGGTGGGGCGCGGCTGCAGGTGCTGAAGGGGATCGACCTGGATGTGCGCTGTGGGGACATCACGATGCTGATCGGCCCCTCAGGCTGTGGGAAAACGACGCTGCTGAGCATCATCGCCGGCACGCTGGGCTGTGACGAGGGCTCAGGTGAGGTCACCGTCTTTGATCAAAATCTACTGAGCATGAGCGCTGGCAGGACGACGAAGTTCCGCGCGCAGTGCATCGGGTTCATTTTTCAATCCTTCAATCTCATCCCTACGCTGACCTGTGTGGAAAATGTAAGCGTGCCCCTGCTCATCCAGGGGAAATCCACGCGCTATGCTGAAAAGCGTGCGCGTGAGGTGCTAGAGCAGGTGGGCCTGGGCGATCGGATGAAGCACCGGCCTGCTCAGCTCTCAGGCGGGCAGCAGCAGCGTGTGGCGATCGCCCGCGCACTGGTGCATGAACCGCGCCTGATCATCTGCGATGAACCGACGGCGGCACTGGATGCGAAGAATGGGACGCTGGTGATGGATCTCTTTGAAAAAGTGGCACGCAGCCCAGAGCGCGCGGTGCTCATCGTCACCCATGACAACCGCATCTTTTCCCACGCCAACCGCATCGCAAGCATGGATGATGGCCGCATCGTGGAGCTGCATGATATCGATGCCACGCACCCGCTGCCTGAGCATCTGAAGCATGGTTTTCACGCATGATCCGCGCTGCTGCCGCGTTTTGGCGGCATGAGACCCTCCCTAGCCACTGCACTGGCTCTCCTGACACTCACGGCCGCATTGAGTCAAGCGGCCCAGCCTAAGCCAAACATCATCCTCATCATGGCGGATGATTTCGGCTTTGAGTGCGTGAGGGCGAATGGGGGAGAGTCCTACCAGACACCGCATCTAGACCGGCTAGCAGCGGCGGGGCTGCGCTTTGAGCACTGCCACTCTCAGCCCCTCTGCACGCCCACGCGCGTGCAGCTCATGACGGGTAGGTTCAATGTGCGTAACTACCTGAATTTCGGCACCTTGCTACGCACGGAGACCACCTTTGCCCATCGGCTCAAGCAGGCTGGCTACGCCACTGGCATTTGTGGCAAATGGCAGCTCGGTCGTGAAAAGGATGCCCCGCAGCACTTCGGCTTTGATGAGGCGCTGCTCTGGCAGCACACACGCCGCCCACCACGCTACGCGAACCCTGGGCTAGAGCTGAACGGGGAGGAAAAGGAATACCCCCAGGGCAGCTATGGCCCAAAGCTCATCAATGACTTTGCGCTCGACTTTGTGTCCCGGCACAAGGGCGGGCCTTTCTTTCTCTATTACCCGATGATCCTGACCCATGATCCCTACCAGCCGACACCGGATAGCCCAGACTGGGATCCCACCCTACAAGGCGAATCAAAGCAACGCGATGGGCGGCACTTTGCGGAAATGGTGGCCTACATGGACAAAATGGT
>JAIWOJ010000073.1 GCA_020216965.1 Prosthecobacter sp. | reverse complement strand
CGGCTGCAAATCGTGCCCGCCCGCTTCAGCAATGAGGCTGGGATCATCGGCAATGCTTCTCTGGCGGCGGATGCGCTGGACGCCTGACTTCCCTGCGCGGCAGTCGGCGGAAATGCGCCGGGGCCGCCTAGACCAGGGTGGCACGGGTTTGCTGAGCTACTTCGCCTTTTTGCCACCTGCCCTCCACTGCGGCTCCCACTCTGGGAGCGGGGTGCGCGCGGTTTTGAGGTAATCGCTGATTTTGGCAGCGATGTCAGGGTGCTGATCGGCGACGTTGGTTTCCTCTGCTACGTCGTTCTTTTGATCAAAGAGCTGCACTGGCGCGTCTGGGCCGCCCATGCGGATGCCTTTCCAGCGCCCTTGATACAAAGCGGCTTGCTTGAAGCCGCCTTCGTGAAATTCCCAGTAGAGAAACTCATGCTCTTTTTGCTGGTCAGCCTTTCCGGTGAGCACGGGCACGAGGCTGAGTCCGTCTGTTTGCTCGGGTGCCGGTGCTCCTGCGAGTTCGGCAGCAGTGGGCATGAAGTCTGGGAAGTAACCCACATGCTCCGAAACGCCCGGCTTCACCTGGCCCGGCCACCAGGCGATGAAGGGCACGCGGATGCCGCCATCCGTCAGGCTGCGTTTGATGCCGGTGTAGTGCCCATTGGGGTCAAAGCGCTCCAGATCATGCTTGCTTTCATTGTGGGGCCCGTTGTCGCTGGTGAAGATGACGAGAGTGTTTTGCGCGATGCCGAGCGCCTTGAGCTGCTCCATCATGCGGCCCACATAATGGTCAAGGCGTGTGATCATCGCGGCCTGGCCCTTGTCTTGGTTCGGCCAGTCTTTATCGGCATAGGGGCCGTAGTCGGGCACATGGGCACCATCGCCGAGGATGCGCGCGCGCTCGTTATTGGCGTGAGGGATGACCATGCTCCAGTAGAGGAAAAAAGGCCGCGCTTTGTTCTCGCTGACGAATTTCAGCGCATCATCCGTGAAGAGATCATCCGCGTAATGCACCGCCTCAGTGGCATAGCCCGCGCCGTCCTCACCGACCGGTACGATGACATTGGAGAGGGGTTCCTTTGTCTCGTTGCGCCAGAGATAATCTGGGAAGTGGTTGTGCGCGTGGTGCTGGCTGAGGTAGCCGTAAAAGTAGTCAAACCCATGCTTGCGCGGCAGGCCGCTTTCTGCGGCACCGATATTACCCAGCCCCCACTTGCCGATGAGAGCCGTCTGGTAGCCAGCTTTCTTCAAAAGGGATGCCACCGTCACATCACCCTCTTTCAGAGCCTGTGCGGCGGGGTTTTGCTGCCCTGCATTTCCGCGGACGCGCGTGTGGCCGTGGTGCAAACCGGTCATCAACACACTGCGGGAGGGGGCACACACGGTGGCACCTGCGTAAAAGTGGGTGAAACGCAGCCCCTCTGCCGCCATGCGGTCGAGGTTTGGGGTCTGGATGACTTTCTGCCCGTAGCAGCCGAGGTCCCCCCAGCCGAGATCATCGGCCATGATCCAGATCAGATTCGGGCGGGGCGTGCTGGCTTGGGCGGCGGCTGATGCGAGCAGGGCGGCGGCGAGAAGTAGGCGCAGATTTAGCATGGCTAGGGCAGAGACAACGCCAGCAGCACCTGAGGATTTCGGCATTTTCCTGTGCAGATAGACTCTCTTGGTCTGCTAAGTCCGCCCCACCCCAGGCGTAGGTAGCGGGATGAAACTGGCAACACGCAGACAGCTCCTCCAGCACAGTGCCAACGGCTTTGGATTGCTGGCGCTAGGTTCCCTCCTTGCCCGTGACAAGGCCCAGGCGGCAGGAATGAACCCGCTCAGCGCCAAAAAAACGCACTTTCCCGCGCGCGCAAAACGCATCGTCTTTCTCTTCATGAAAGGCGGGCCATCCCATGTGGATACCTTTGACCCCAAACCCCTTTTGCAACGCGATGATGGCAAGCCCTACCCCTTCCAGACGCCGCGCGTGACCTTTGCTGCCACCGGCAAGCTGCTGAAATCTCCCTGGAAATTCCGCCAATACGGCCAGAGCGGCCTGCCGGTGAGCGAGCTATTTCCACACGTCGCTCAGTGTGCAGATGAACTGTGCGTGGTGCGCTCCCTGCATGGCACGAACCCCGCACACGGCGGCGCATTGCTGAAGCTGCACACCGGTAGCGATACCCAGGTGCGCCCCAGCATGGGCTCCTGGGTGGCCTATGGGCTGGGCACCGAAAATGAAAACCTACCCGGTTTTATCACCATCTGCCCCACGCTGGCGCACGGTGGAGTGAACAACTGGGGCGCTGCCTTCCTACCCGCCTGGGCGCAGGGCACGCCCATCGGCAATGCCAGCATCCCCTCCCGCCAGGCGCTGGTGAAGCACATCCAAAACACCCGCCTCAGCCTCGCGGACCAGCGTCGGCAGCTCGATTTTCTCGCCGAGGCCAATGCTGAGCACCTTGGGCTGACTGGCGCAGACCTGTCCCTGGAGGGCAGGATCCACAGCTTCGAGCTCGCCTTCCGCATGCAGGGCTCCATGCCAGAGGTGCAAGACATCTCCACCGAGTCTGCCGCCACGCAGAAACTCTATGGCCTAGACAATCCCGTGACGGAAAACTTTGGCCGCCAGTGCCTCATGGCACGCCGCTTCCTAGAGCGCGGCGTGCGCTTCGTGCAGGTCACGCACAGCGATAGCGAGGTGCAGTGGGACCAGCATGGCAATCTCTACAAAGGCCACAGCAAAAACGCCGCTGAGGTGGATAAACCCATCGCCGGCCTGCTAAAAGACCTGCGCTCCCGCGGCCTGCTGGATGACACCTTGGTGCTCTGGGGCGGAGAGTTTGGCCGCACCCCCACCGCCCAGGGCAATGACGGCCGCGACCACAATCCCTATGGCTTCACCATGTGGCTCGCTGGCGGCGGCGTAAAACCCGGCTTTGCCTACGGTGCCACGGATGACTACGGCTGGTTTGCCCAGGAGAATAAAGTCCACATCCACGACCTGCACGCCACCCTGCTGCACCTGCTCGGCATCGACCATGAGCGTCTGACCCACCGCTATGCAGGCCGTGATTTTCGCCTGACAGACGTCCACGGTCATGTGGTGAAAGAAATCCTGGCCTAAAACGGATCTGCCGCGGCAGGCAAAGGCAGCAAGAAGCACCCAGGGCTGCCTTTTTTTATCTTGTCACCCCAGAGGGTGGCCTCTAAAACCCACGCGCCTGACATCCACCCCCACTCTGGGGCGGACCTTCAGGCCCAACCATCCCACCTCATCATCCCAACAAAACATCTCCACTATGAGTGACAACAATCGAATGCGCCTCCTCTGGGCCGGCTTCATGGCCATCCTCGCCGCAGGCGTCGGCTTCGCCATCCGCGGAGGCATCTTTGACAACTGGGGCAAAGAGTACGGCTTCACCGCCGCCCAGCTCGGTGCCATCGGCGGTGCTGGCTTCTCCGGCTTCTGCTTTGGCATCATCCTCGGCGGTGTGATCGTGGACAAGATCGGCTACGGCAAGCTGGTCGCACTGGCTCTGCTCTGCCATGTGCTCTCCGCCTTTGTCACCTTTGGTGCCAGCACGCCGGAGAACGCCTACAATTTCCTCTTCTGGGGCATGTTCATCTTCGCCTATGCCAACGGCACGCTGGAAGCCGTGGCCAACCCCCTGGTGGCTACGCTCTTTCCTGAGAACCGCACGCACTACCTGAACATCCTGCACGCCTCCTGGCCCGCCGGGATGGTGCTCGGCTCGGTGGCTGGCTGGGTGCTGGATGACAAAATGCAACTCGGCTGGAAGCTCCAGCTCGCCCTCTACCTCGTCCCCACCGTGCTTTATGCCATCATGTTCATGGGGCAGAAGTTCCCGAAATCCGAGGCAGCCGAAAAGGGTGCGAGCTTTGTGCAGATGTTCAAACCGGTCGGCATCTTGGGCGCTGTGGTCGCCTGCTACCTGCTCGCGATGTTCTTTGGTGACATCAGTAAGGCCCTGTCCCCTGAACACGCTGCGAACATTGGCTACGGCATCGGCGGGGCACTGCTCATCACCGTCGCGGTCATCACCAAGTTTTCCATCGGCTCGTTCCTTCTCTTCATCCTCTTCGTCACCCATGCCATGGTGGGTGCTGTCGAGCTTGGAACGGATGGTTGGATTCAAAACATCACGGGAAATCTCTTCACTTCTGAGCAGGGGAAATACCTGTTCATCTGGACCTCTGCCATCATGTTCGGGCTGCGTTTCTGCGCGCATTGGATTGAGACCAAGCTGAAACTCTCCCCCATCGGCCTGCTTCTCGTGTGCGCCGTCATTGCCTGTGTCGGCCTGAACCTGGCCAGCAGCATGCAGACCTTCACCATGGCCCTGATCGCTCTCGGCATCTATGCCATTGGCAAGACCTTCTTCTGGCCCACCATGCTCGCCGTCATTGGTGACCGCTTCCCGCAGACGGGCGCTGTGGCCATGTCCATCATGGGTGGCATCGGCATGCTCTCCGCTGGCCTCATCGGCGGTCCAGGACTGGGCTACTGCAAGGACCGTTTCGCTGGCGAAGAGCTAAAGAAGGCCAATCCAGCCCTGTATGAACAGTACAAGGCTGAGAAGCCCTCTACCTTCTTGAATCTCGCCTCCACCGCCACCTTCGGCCTGGATGGCAAGAAGCTGGGTGAGGCCAAGGACGCCAAGGAGAAAACTGCCGATCAGCAGGCCGTGGTGGAAGCCGACCAGCGCGGCGACCGCGCCACCCTGAAGGCGGACTCCTACATCCCTGCCACGATGGCGGTGATCTACCTGCTGCTGCTGATCTACTTTAAGGCCATTGGGGGTTACAAACCCATCCGCATCGACGAGCAGGCAGCGTAAGCTAAAGCATGCTTCCCTTCCCAGAGGCGTCCTGGTCATCCAGGACGCCTTTTTTGTGGCCGTTTCTTTCCAGGGGGCGTTACAGACTATCCGGGCATCCTTTCTGGCCGTCGTTTGACAAGCCTTCCGCCCGCCTCTTGATTCCATACCATGTCCCATTCCTCCTTTGAGATCCCCCCCACGCTGATCCCGCCGCCCTCTAACTTCATCGTTCCGACCGTGATCGAAAGTGAAGGGCGCATGGAGCGCGCCTATGACATCTATTCCCGCCTGCTGAAGGACCGCATCATCTTCCTGGGCACCGATGTGAATGACCAAGTGGCGAACATCATCATCGCCCAGTTCCTCTTCCTCCAGATGCAGGACCCCAAGAAGGACATCCACTTTTACATCAACAGCCCCGGCGGCTCAGTCACTGCCGGCCTGGCGATCTACGATACGATGCAGTTCGTGACCTGTGATGTGAACACCTACTGCATCGGCATCTGCGCCAGCATGGGCGCGGTGCTGCTGGCCGCCGGTACGCATGGCAAACGCTACGCGCTGCCAAACAGCGACATCATGATCCACCAAGTCTCCGGCGGCGCCCGCGGCACGGCCAGCGATGTGGAGCGCACGGTGGACTTTATGTACAAGCTGAAGCGCCGCCTGAACCGCATCCTAGCCCACCACTGCGGCAAAACGCCTGAAATCATCGAAAAAGACGCTGACCGCGATAACTACATGACCGCTGAGGAGGCCTGCGCCTATGGCTTGGTGGACAAGGTGCTGCAGAGCAATCGCGAGCTACCCGCCAAAGCCTAAACCATCGTGAAAACAGCCCGCTGCACTGCCACCTTCCAGACTCCGCTAGGAGAGCTGGGCATGACGGAAACATCCTCAGGCGTCAGCGGGCTCTTCTTTCACGGCCAAAAGCATGAACCGGCCTGGGAAGACACCCGCACCAGGGAGCCGAGCCGGTGGCAGCCCTCGGTAAGCGCTTGGCTCAGCGCTTACTTTTCACAGACAACGCTAGCGGACCTGCCACCGCTGGACCTCAGCCAGGGCACGCCACTGCAGCGGAGGGTCTGGCAGGCGCTCCTGGCTCTGCCACCAGGCACCACCTGTAGCTACGGGGCGCTGGCCGCGCAGATCGGCCAGCCGCGTGCTGTGCGCGCCGTGGCGGCGGCGATTGGCAGAAACCCCCTCTCCCTCCTGATCCCATGCCACCGTGTGATTGGCGCTCAGGGTGCTCTCACAGGCTATGCAGGCGGGCTGTGGAGAAAGCAGTGGCTCCTGGAGCATGAAGGCGCGCAGGGTCATCGCCCACAGGAATTTTTGCCGCTGCCTTTGGCCGAAAAACAAGTGGCCTGACGCGCTTTTGCTCAAGAACTGCCGGTGCCCCTGTGGCACCACTGCCCATGCAGGATCGCAGGGATGTCATCATCGTCGGCGCGGGTATCATCGGCCTGTGCTCAGCTCTTTCTTGTGCACGGCGCGGCCTGAGGGTGACGGTGGTGGACCGTGCGCCGAGGCAAAGAGACGGCTGCTCCTTTGGCAATGCCGGCATGATCGTCCCTAGCCACTTCATTCCGCTGGCCGCGCCAGGCATGGTGACCTTGGGGCTGAAGTGGATGCTGGATCCTGAGTCGCCCTTTTACATTCGACCGCGGCCCAGCCTGGACCTGCTGCGTTGGGGCTTGGGGTTTTTCCGTGCCGCCAGCGCGGCGCGTGTGGACCGCGCGGCACCCGTGCTGCGTGACCTCAGCCTGCTCAGCCGCCAGTGCTACGAGGAGCTTGGCTTCGACATCGGCTTGGTGAAAAAGGGCCTGCTCATGCTCTGCAAAGAAGAGCGCACGCTGGAGGAAGAGGCCCACGTGGCTCAGCGGGCTGAGGCGCTGGGCATCCCCGCCCAGGTGCTTGACGCCCGCCAAACAGCAGCGGCGGACCCTGGGGTGACAATGTATGTCCATGGCAGTGTTTTCTACCCACTGGATTGCCACCTCTCCCCATCCCGATTGATGACGGCGCTGGAGACTGAGCTAGAAACAATGGGCGCGGAACTGCTGCATGGACACGAAGTCCAGGGCTGGGAAAAAGGCACCCGTAATGGCCGCGCCCTTCTCACCGGCCTGCGCGCTGGAAATCGGCTGCTTTCTGCGGACGAATACGTCATCGCCGCAGGTGTCTGGTCGGATGAAATGGCACAGCATCTCGGGCTACGCCTCACCATGCAGGCTGGAAAAGGCTACAGCCTCACCCTCACCAGCCCACGCCGCCTGCCAGAGCTATGCAGCATCTGCACGGAGGCGCGCCTAGCCGTCACCCCCATGGATGGTGCCCTGCGTGTGGGCGGCACGATGGAGCTAGCTGGCATGGATGAAAGCATCAGCCACCGCCGGGTGCGCGGCATCATCCGCTCCTTTCCGAAATATTTTCCTGATTTCACAGAGGCTGATTTCAGCGGCCTCCAGCCATGGAGTGGATTGCGCCCTGTGCCGCCAGATGGCCTGCCCTACCTAGGCCGCACCCGCCTTTGGGCCAATCTCACCGTGGCCACCGGCCATGCCATGATGGGGCTGAGCCTAGCAGCGGCGACGGGGAGGATCGTCGCGGATTTCGTCACGGACAGCACGCCCCCGCTGGATCTCGCGCTGCTTTCTCCAGACCGCTGACAGCGCGCTCCCAGCGCTCAGTCCTTCGAGTCGATGTTTCCCGATTTCCGAATCGCCCTCAACAGCCGCCAGCCGAGATAAACACTGAGCAGATACCCCAGCGCACCAAAGACAGAAACCCCACCGAGCAGCGGGGGTGCCTGGCGGCTCCAGAGCTCTGAGGAGCCCAGGAAAAGCGCTGCCGTGAGCACGCCGAGCACCAGACGATTCACGATCGGGTCCAGGTGCCGGTGATCCAAATGCACCGTCAGGGTACCATCACGAAAGCGCGCGATGAGGTCTGCCAGATCACGCGGCAGCAAGGCCAGCAGACGGTCCCAATCCCGCACCGTACGACGCGCCCGGCGGGCGAGGCGTGCTGGGGACAGGCGGCGCAGAAGCAAGCGCTGGCAAAAGGGCTGCATCAGCTCAGCAAGGCTAACCTCAGGACTGAAGCGGCGGCTGGTCCCCTCCAGCACGATCAAGGTCTTCAAGAGCACGGCCAGGGGCGGTGGCAGCGTGATGTGATGGCGGCGGATGATCTCGATCAGGGATGAAAGCGCCTGGCCCACGCGGATGTCGCGCAGCGGATGGCCGATGTAGTCCGCCATAAAGTCATCCAAGTCGGCACGCAGACGGTCGCGCGCACAGCTTGGCGGCACCGCGCCCAGGCGCA
>JAIWOJ010000072.1 GCA_020216965.1 Prosthecobacter sp. | reverse complement strand
AGAGTTGTAAGAAAACGTTTTCCCCACCTGCACGCCTACATGATGCGCGCAGTATTCGGCCATCACTTCTGCCTGGCAACGACGAGCTGGCATGGGCACGATAATATAATGTTTCTGTGTGGAAATGGTTTGGAGGGCATCCGTCTCCGTGATCATTTCTTCGTGAATCTTTTCACCGGGCCGTATGCCCACGACGGGATGCTCGCACTTTGGACCAATGGCAGTGGCCACATCAGTGATGCGGTAGGAGGGAATTTTGGGGACAAAAATCTCACCACCTAAGGCGTTTTGGAGCGCGTGGATGACGAGGTCCACCCCCTCTTCCAGAGTGATGTTGAAGCGGGTCATCTCTGGGTCCGTGATCGGCAGCACACCAGTTTTTCGCTTTTCTAGGAAAAAGGGAATGACTGAGCCACGAGAGCCCATGACGTTGCCATAGCGGACGACACTAAATTTAATATTGCTAGCGCCCCGAATGTTGTTGGCTGCAATGAATAGCTTGTCGGAGCAGAGCTTTGTAGCTCCATAAAGATTGATGGGTGCCGCTGCCTTGTCTGTGGAGAGCGCGACCACATTGCACACTCCTGCATCTAAACACGCCTGCGTGACATTTTCCGCGCCTAGGACGTTGGTCTTGATGCACTCAAAAGGGTTGTACTCCGCCGTGGGCACCTGTTTCAGAGCAGCTGCGTGAATGACGGTGTCCACACCTTTCAGCGCATGATTTAGACGGTCACGATCACGCACATCGCCGATAAAAAAACGCAGCCTAGGGTCCGTGAAGCGCTGGCCCATCTCGTATTGCTTCAACTCATCCCGTGAAAAGACGACGATGCGCTTGACCTCTGGGTAGGTCAGCAGTCGAGAGATGCATTTGTGGCCAAAGGAACCGGTGCCTCCGGTGACTAGAATAGACTGAGCGTTCAACACAAGAAATCAGGGTGAAAAAGTCTGGCAGAGCCTGCCAAGGACGAGGCGATTACTGAGCCACCACGCTCCCCAAGGCAAGCTAGATTTCACCTGCGGCTCAATCCCCAGTCACACTCACCACAATGTGGCGTGCGTGAGGTGCATGGCGATGCTCAAAAAGAAAAATGCCCTGCCAAGTGCCAAGCGCAAGTTGGCCGTGGACCACAGGAATGACCTCACTGGTGCGCGTTAATACCGTGCGGAGGTGGCTGGGCATGTCATCTGGCCCTTCATGGGTGTGAATAAAGTAGGGAGTGTCCTCAGGCACGAGATGGTCAAAAAAAGAATGGAGGTCTGTGCGTGCAGAAGGATCCGCGTTCTCATAGATCACAAGGCTGCAACTCGTGTGTTGCACGAAAACAGTAGCAGTGCCTGTGCGGATGCCTGATGCACGCACGATGCGCTCGCATCGGTCTGTAATTTCGTAGGTTCCCTTCCCCTTCGTCGGGAGGATGAAGCTCTCAGCATGGGCAGGCATTGGAGAACCTCATTTTCCAGGTAGTCCAGGTAATTTCATTTCCTGGTAGCCTTCAGGAGCCTTGAATGCCTCGTCACTCACGGGCTCTTGTTTCACAGAGACCAGTTCCGTAGTCGTTTTTTTACCTAGCATTTCCATTTCAGATTTCACGACCATGCCGGGAAAGTCGCTGGCCTGGGGTGCGAGATTCGCGGCTGGATTGCCCATGCCTTTTGCCATTTTGTCCTGAAGGGCGTTGATTTCCTTGTAGGCAGGAAAATCTGCGGTGACCCAAAACCTGCCCGTCCCTAATTTGCCTTTCCAGTGGTAGATTTCCGCGTCGTAGCCGCTAACTTTTTCTTTCTGCCCGGTCGCTTCAGGCTTTGCTATTTTTTCATCATTTTTTCCGAGAAACTGACCTGCTAACGCCATCGCGGACTTCATGGTGTCTGCATTCAGATTCACAGCCATTTTTTGAGCATGTAAATACATCTTCATCTCCCCATTTGTGCTATCACTCAGGAGGGTCATCTGCGTGCCCAAATCCATACGAGCTTTCTCACCTTTGAGCTTGATCGTCATCTCCTGGGTGCCGGAGCTTCCCTCAACACTTGTTTTTTGAACAAGCACCCAGTCTGCAAACATGGCATGGGGAAGAAGGAAGCTGAAAATAAGCAATGACTTCATAGCTATGAATTTACTGGTGGTAGATTAAAGTTCGGTGCCGACACTGGCAAGATAGATTCATGATGCGCTTGAGATCATAGCTCGCGCGTTCCATAGCACCTTCACCGCCTGAGTAGCAGCACTGACATTGTGTACACGGAAAATCTGCGCCCCACGTTGGAAGCCTGAGGCTATGCAGGCTAGCGTGCCCGCATCTCTGTCAGGCGCGTGGGGGATTCCTAGTACTTGACCAATAACAGTCTTGCGAGAGACAGGCAAAAGCACAGGCCGCTGCCAGTGCTGGAGGCGCTGCGCCTGCCGGAAAATGGTGAGATTATCCGCACGTTGCTTTGCAAAGTCGATGCCAGGGTCAAGAATGATCTGGTCTCGGGAAAGGCCTGCATGAGTAGCGATCTCGATCTTTTTATCAAAAAAGTTATCCAATTCGGCGCAGATATCCTCATAGTGCACATGCGTGTGGGGGACTTTAGGCTGGCCGATGCTATGCATGATGAGCAAACTGGCACCATGCGTAGCGCAAAGACGCGCGTTCGTTTCATCCGGCAACGCACTGATGTCATTGACGAGATCACCCCCGTGAGGCAACACGGCAGCAATCACCTCAGGACGCCAAGTATTGATGGAAAGTATTGGCGGCCAGACTTGCGAGTCGTCCCAAGGAGGAGGGGAAGCAATTTCAGCCAAGAGGCGGGGCCACGCCATCAGGAAAGGCATAAGTCGCTCGATTTCTTCCGCAGGTGAAATGGGGCCTCGATTCGTGCGGGCACTTTCCGCGCCGATATCTATAATATCCGCCCCCTGTTGCAACATCCGTTCTGCCTGAGCCAGCACGGTTTTCGTATCAAGACTGCCATCGCCACAAAAGGAATCATCGTTGATATTGACGATCCCCATCACAAGCGGCCGACGGGGAAAAACGAGCCGATTTCGGCGGGCCTGCCAGATTATGGAGGGTGAAGGAGGGGGTGGGCTCACGTTAAGGAACTGGGCTTCCAAGAATGGAAACGCAAGCCTTTAGATTTATTGGCACCGTGCGCAGAGTCATTTCGTAGAGTCTTTGTCAATCGGACACTATGCTATCCCAAGATGCAAACTACCAGCAGATCAGCCTACCCGCGCAGATCGGCTTGATCGTGCTTGAGGATTGCTTCCATTTTCCGGGCTGCTACCTGCCACTTTACATTTTTGAGCAAAGGTATCGTGAAATGCTTGACCACGCCTTAAATGGCACCCGAATGTTTGCGGTGGGCACCAAGGTAGATGGCAAGCTACTCCCCGTCACCACCGCTGGCCTGATTCGCGCTAGTAAAAAGCGTCCGGACGGCACATCACATGTGATGCTCTATGGAGTATCCAGGGTGCGATTCACCGGCTGGGTGCAAGAAAATCCATTCCGTATCGCCACCATTGAACCACTAGAGACTAAGATTGAGAGCACCCCAGCGGGATTGAAGGCACTCAAAGACCGCGCCATATCACTGCTACCTCCTGTTTCCGATGAATGCGGTGAGGCTATGCATAAACTGAGAGAACTGCTAGCTAGTATCGACAACCCAGAAATAGCTTGCGACATACTCAGCTATCATTTTGTGCGGGATAGCGCCGCCGCAGTTACGATTTTGATGGAGAAAAGCCTAGAACGTCGTTACGAGACATTGTTTGAAGCTTTAAGCGAACTCAATTCCATCTCTTAAGAGCGGAACTCTGCACATGCGATGAAACTTGCCACAAGACTAGCAAGGTTTATTGTCGCTCTGCCTCGCTTTTTATGTCCGCCAGCCTCTTTTTTCGCGAATTTCTTACCAACTGGCAGTCAGTTGGTGCGGTAGCGCCTTCTAGCCCGGCACTCGCGGAGCGGATGATGGAAGCCGCAGGGATATGGAAAGCTAACCATGTTTTAGAGCTTGGACCTGGAACAGGAGCCTTCACAGCTGCCATCCGGGACTCCTTGCCCAAGCACTCAGAGTATTTGGGCATTGAGATAAACGATGGCTTTGCCAAACAACTCAGAGAGCGCTTCCACGGCATGAATTTTGAAGTAGCTGGAGCTCAAGAATTTGACTTCGCTAGTTATCTTCGTGGAAGGCCGCCGTTTGATGTCGTGGTGAGCGGCTTACCTTGGACGGCGTTTCCGCGTAGCCTTCAAGAATCAATTCTCGAAAATGTGCTACCACATCTAGGCCAAGGAGGCAGTTTTGCCACGTTTGCATATCTTGGTTTTCACCAGTTGCCTAGTGGAAGACGCTTTCGTCAGTTGCTACATGAGCGCCTACACGGCGTCGAGACAAGCCGTGTGGTCTGGGCCAACTTACCTCCTGCTTTCGTCTATATTGGCCGAAAGGCCAAAGAAACACATTAGGACTTAGACAAAGCCCGGCTGCCCACGCTCTAAACAATCGCTCAGCCAACGAACCATATTGGCGACAGACTCATGCTTTTTGCGCAAAGCAGACAGAGTCTGCCAATCGATTCGGTGGCGTGGACTGGCTATCGTAATCCGCTGAGGGCGCATCTTTTCCTGCACACGCTCAAACTGATCCATGCTCATGGCTCGCAACTCACGCGCACTGGGCAAATCATCAAACTGATCCATCTGAATGCCTAAACTAATGATACCTAAGCCAAATTGATGGCCCAAGCTGCGCAATGCCTCGACGAGTGCCTCATCATTCATGGGTTCCGCAATCACTAGCTCACCCATCAGCGTCCAGCGCGTAGCACTTAGAGCCTGAAAGAACTCAGCCGCACAGTTTTCTAACGTCAGTCCAGTTTTCAACTTTACTCCGATAAGACAGGTCTCAGGTCCCCCCAAATGACGCCGAAGATGCATCATCCCGAAATCGAAACGGGGGGAACCTTCATCGCTACCAGATTCAATGTCCCAATGTGCCGTAACAAGATCAGGAATGTCCCAGTGCCCTTTGACCTCAGTGGTCGTTCCTAGCCCGGCATTCAATAAAAATGCGAACTGGGCACGCTGAAGGCAGATCTTTTCATAAAGCGCAGCCAGCCGCTGATGACGTGCTTGCGCATAATCTTCATCAAGCTCTACCCCATCGAAGGGTAGGCGTCCACCATCCCCACCATGCACAGATTTTTTGATCCGCTGATAATAACCCTGTCCTTGGTCCACCTTGGCGATAGGCGATGATGAATCATAGGATAAGATAGAAAAATGGTAACGCAGTGTCGCATCACTGTAATCATCTCCTAAACGCAAACGCACCAGTCGAATCAACTCAGTGCCCTTGATAGCTTCCTCAGGGTCATGAGGAAGAATCTCAGGGAGAATGTTTCGAAGTTGTTCGCGTAAGTTCATTCCTTGCGGTATGCCTCAGGTATTACAATCCTATCAACATGCTAGAGACCAATCATCATGGTCAAGATCGAAAGTCAGACTCATCTATCACTTTTGGCGTCTGGTTCGTGGCTTCAAAGTTCAGAATTAGGGGAGCATCATACCACAACAGGTCTAGCTTAAAGTGATTATTCCCTAGTCCTTGCCCGATTTATTCTGATACGATCCTAGCTCTCTCAGCGATCAGTTCCGCAAGAGAAGCCATTTCGAGACTTGGTTTGCCTTTTGGCTGAAGCAAGAACAGATCGGCTGTCGGCACAGGAGCGGCCAACTTCACAAAAACGCAGCCCGTGTGCGGTAGCTTTCGCGCATGCTCCGGCATCAATGCGATCCCATCCCCCGACGCGACTCCCGCGAGCATGAGGGAGAGTGAATCGACTTCACTAACAATCTGCGGCTCAAAGCCAGCCGCACGGCAAATGCTGCGCAAAAACTCACGCCGCCCAGGAAAAACCGCGTCGCTGAGCGAGATATAGGACTCAAGGGCTAGCGCAGAAAGTTTGAGCATTTTCTTTGTCGCTAGGGGATGTTCTTCAGGCAATACCACTCCCATCTTATTTTGTGAAAGTCTCCTCACCGCAAACAGCTCTCGGTCAGCATCCTTGATGTTACCTAGGATGGCCGCATCTAATTCATGGTTCCGCAAGCGGTCGAGCTGAGCCCGTGGCGGCAACTCAAAAAGACTCACTCTGGCCTTTGGATGACGCTGACGAAACTCTCGCATGACTGGAGTCACCAAATCGTCGAGAAAAACCGATAGAAAGCCTAGACGTAGCGTGCGTGGCGCATCACCGAACTGCTCACGAAGCTGCTGAATAGAGGTTTCTGCATCGCAGATAATTTGGCGTGCCTTTGGCAGGAAAAAACGACCAGCATCCGTTAGCACAATGCGCTTTTTGACACGATCAAACAACGCCACGCCGAGCTCCGCTTCAAGAGCTGCAATCTGACGGCTAAGAGCCGGCTGCGTAACATGCAGCCTCTCAGCCGCCCGCGAAATACTCGCATCCTCGGCCGCAGCAGTGAAATATCGTAACTGATGGAATTCCATCTCGCATCTTGCGGCACGCAGTTCATTACCGCAAGGCATGAACTTCTTTCTGTATCGGCATTGGCCGAAAGAGCAGCGATGAGGAACGATCGTGCCGTCATGAAAACCGAAAGACGCCAGTTCATCCTCCAAACAGCGCTCGCGCTGCCAGTTGTGGGCTGTGTGTCTTCAAAGCAATCGCACCCTATGAAACTCATCCTACGCAAATCCCAAGAACGCGGTCATGCCAACCACGGATGGCTCGACAGCTACCACACCTTTTCCTTCGCCGATTACTATGATCCGGCGCACATGGGCTTCCGCAGCCTGCGTGTGATCAATCAGGACATCATCGCTCCCGGCGCGGGCTTTCCGACGCATCCGCACTCGGACATGGAGATCTTCAGCTACATCCTGTGGGGTGCGCTGGCGCACAAAGACAGCATGGGAAATGGCCGCACGCTGCAGCCCGGCCAGATCCAGCTTATGAGCGCCGGTCGAGGCGTGACCCACAGCGAATTCAATCCCTCAAAGACCGAAGGTGCCTCGCTTCTGCAAATCTGGATTCGTCCCCGTCAGCGCGGCCTCACACCGTGCTACACCGAGTGGCACCCCGATCCGGCGAAGGAAAACGAGCCGAAAGTGCTCGTCATCTCGCCCGATGGCCGCGAAGGCAGCGCCACCATTCATCAAGATGCCGACATCTACCGCGTGCGCCTTCCCAAAGGCCAGAGCATTACCCACGAGGTCAAAACCGGCCGTGGTGTATGGTTCCAGCTCATCAAAGGCAGCGTCACCGCACACGGCAGCACCCTGAATCCCGGCGATGCCTTCTCCACCGAAGACACCGGCACGCTCACCCTCACCGCCTCCGAAGACGCCGAAGCACTCCTCTTCGACCTCGCTTAATCCCACCATGACTCCACAACTCCAACACACCACCATCCTCATGAAACACGCACCCACCCTCGCCTCCGTCCTCCTCGGTCTCGCCTTCATCACCTTTGGCGCGAACTTCTTCCTGAACTTCATCCCAATGCCCGCCGATCCATCGCCCGCCGATGCGCCGCACAAGCTCTTCATGGCCGCGATGTTCCCCACGGGCTACCTCGCCTTCGTGAAGGTGCTAGAGATCCTCGGTGGCCTGCTCGTGGCCTTGCCAAAAACTCGTAACATCGGACTTCTGGTGCTCGGGCCGATCATCGTGAACATCGTCGCCTTCCATGTTTTCCTCACCAAAGGCACCGGTCTCACCGATCCGCCCGTCCTCGTCATCGGCGTCCTGTCCGCCTTCCTCCTCTTCACTGAGCGCAAAGCATGGCTCGGCCTGGTGAAGTGAACGGGTGAAGTCCGCCACGAAGCGGGTGAAGTCTTTCGTCAGGAAGACTTCACCCTGCTGCCAGAGGCAGGATGACGGGCGATCTGTGCTTTGTGTCCCAGATCCCATTCGTGCAGTTGATTTACGAGCTTCATCACCTCCATTCCCCAGCCGGTCAGAGAGTATTCCACCACCTTTACCCTTCCTTCGAGCAAACTGCTGCGGTGCAAGATGCCCGCCGTCTCCAGCTCGCGGAGGCGTTGAGTTAAAATTTCACAGCCATCCCATAGCCCGTCAAAAATGAGGAGCAAGTGGGCGGGTCACGCAGGGA
>JAIWOJ010000071.1 GCA_020216965.1 Prosthecobacter sp. | reverse complement strand
TGACCGTCAGGGAGTCGGTGGAAGCCGCTGATGAGGCGGAGCGGGTTGTTCGGCACGTCCTGGGTGCCGAGCTTCCACACGGTTTGGCCCTCGCGGTCGAGTTCGAGCATGGCCTCGCCTTCGCCACAGGCGATGAGGAGGTGGCCGTTGGGCAGTTCGCGGACTTCATGGGGATCGCCGGGCGTCTTGATCGTGCGGAGCAGTTTGCCCTCGGCGCTGAGTTCGAGGATGGCGCGGTCGCCTTTGGCGCTGATGAGGTAGCGGTCATCCTTGGTGCGACGGCAGCCGCGCATTTGATCATGCGTGTTCGCTGTTTTCACCGGCACGGCGATCTCTCGCACGATCTGGCCATCGCGACCGACTTCGACGAGCCGCTTCGTGCCGCACTCGACAACCATGACGTTGCCATCGGGCAAGGGCTGGCAGCCGTGGACCTCGGTCTTTTCCGGGGCGCGATAGCTCCAGACGACCTTGTGATCCAGCGTGACCTCGCGTGCGCCGCGCAGGTGGCTGAAGAGGATATTGCCATTCGCCAGCATCCACACGTCCTGCGGTTTCTCAGCGGGATGCTCCCACTCCACGCGGCCATCGGCAGCGATGATGGCTACCTTGTTGCCGCCGTAGTCACTGACGAGCAAACGACGGCCAAAAGGTGCGACATGCGCTGCGGCGACCGGCACGGGATCACTGAGCAGGTTGCGATTGTTCCGCTGAAGCGGCGGCTCGGGGCTTTCCCACCCGCGCGGGGCACCGAGATGCACGACGTGCTGCCCTTTGATGTCATCGATGCGCAGGTTGTCCATGACGAAGCCGTTGCGAGAACAGCGCCAGCAGTGGATCGCGCTGCCGCCGCTTTTGATGACGTTGCCGATGACCTCGTAACCATCGAGATTGAAGTTCGGCTCGATGCTCGTGACGCCGGTCTCCATGTAGTTGTAGTTACACTTCACGTTGCGCAGATGACCGCGAAACGAGGGATGGCCCAGCAAATAGCCGGAGCCATTCGGATTGATCGTGCGGGTGCGCTGGATGGTGATGTCCTCGGCATCAAAGGACTCGCCGGGGCCGGTATTGCCACCGGCGAGGAACTTGCCCGTGTGCTCGCCGTAGCACATCACGGAGCGATTCGTGTCGATCATCGTGATGCCTTCCACCAGCACGCCGCGCACGCGACCATGGATGAGCACGCAGGCGTTGATGTCCTTCACGAGGAAGCCAGGCTGCACGTTGTGCGTGGCATTCATGTCGATGGTGCCTTTGCCGGTGATGCGCACGTTTTCGATGGTGTGCGGTTGCCGTCCATGACCGACACGGATGCCATAGGCGACGGGGCCATCGTAGGTGCTGAACCAGGTGCTGCCTTTGTTGTGCCCGGTCTTGCTGCCAAAGCGAATCTGCACGTCATGCGCGAGCGTTTGCCAGTCGCCCGTGATCGCCACCCGCTGATGTGGCGTCTCCGCGAACTTGCTGGCGGATGGCGGCAGCTTTGCCGTGCCTTGCGGATTGTCCGCGCTTTCAAACACGCCCCACGCAAAGGTGTCCGCGCTGCCATTGCTGCCTTCGGAGTCGATCCTGATGGTGAAGATGCACGGCTTGATAAGGTCAAAACGACCACCGACCTCAAGATCATCAAGTTTCTTGCCTGCATCCTGGTCCGTGGTGATCTCGGGCTCGGCTTCGAGCTTCGTCGTCTCGTCCGCGAGCCTCAGCGTGGCTCCCTCTCTCAGCTCAATGTGGATCGATTTGTCCACGTAGAGGATGGAGCGATGCTTCGTGAGGCCATGCTGATGCACACCGGGCAGAAAGACCAATTTGTCGCCAGCCGCCGCGCGATCCATCACCGCCTGTGGGTTGTCGCCGGGTTTGATCGAATGCTCCGCAGCATGCAGCAGCGGGGCGAGGGCGAGGAGGATGAGGAAACGCATGTTTGGCAGGGTTGGGTTAAAGTTGGGCCATCGGCTGCACCATCGGCCAGAGCTTGATTTCCTCGGTCACGAGGTGCGCGGGCAGTTGGGCGATTTGAACGAGCAGCTCGCCCATGTCGGCAGGTGAGATACATTGGGCGAGCACAGCAGGATCGCGCGGCGGCAGGTTTGCGGCGTCGGTGAACTCGGTCTGGCCCCACGATGGCAAAACGGAGGTCACGCGCACGCCGTGCGGTCGCAGCTCGGTGAGCAGGCAGCGAGTGAACATGAGCAGACCGGCCTTCGAGGCGGAATACACGCTCCAGCCCGGCCAGGCATGCGTGGAGCAGGCGCTGCCGATGTTCACAATGAGGCCGCTACCTTGCTTTTGCATGATCGCCGCGGCTCGACGGCAGCCAAGCATCGCCCCCGTGAGATTGCTGGCGAGGCTTCGAGCGATGGCTTCATCAGTCTGCTCACTCGCCGGGCCTATTTTGACGCCCTCGCCCGCGTTGTTGATCAAGACATCGAGACGCCCGGTTTGCGCCACTACCTCGGCCATCAGCCGGTCCCAAGCCTCACCATCCGCCACATCGGCGACGAAGGGCGTGGCTCCGATGCGTCGGGCCGTTTCGGTGAGCTTGGCTGCATCGCGTCCGGTGATCCAGACCCGCGCACCCGTCTTCACGAAAGCCTCCGCGATGCCCGCGCCGTAGCCGCGCGAGCCGCCGGTGACGATGATCGTGGAATCAATGAGGTTTGTCATTTGGACGGAGTGTTGAAATAGAGAACCGAATTCAAGGCCACCCATTACGCGTTTGCAATCCCAAATTCTGTTTAGTATATCAAACCATGCCCAAAACCCGAAAACCCGCCACCAATCCTCTCAGCCGCTACAAGGTGCCGATCCTCGATCGCACGCTGGATCTGCTGGAGCTGCTCTCGCGGCATCCCGAAGGCATGACCCTCACCGCGATGACCGAGGCGCTCAAAATGCCGAAGAACTCGGTTTTCCGCATCGCCACCACGCTCACGCTTCGCGGCTATGCCGAGCGCGAGGAGGCCACGAAGATCTACCGTGCCAGCCGCAAGCTCCTCAGCCTCGGCCATGCCGCCGTCGGCGGCGAGCGCCTCATCCAGGCCGCCGCGCCCATCCTCACTGCCTTGCGCGATGCCACGGGCGAGACCGCTCTGCTCGGCACGCTGGCTGGCAATCATGGCGTGGTGCTCGATCAGGTGCCTTCCTCGCATCCGGTGAAGGTCGTCGTCGAGATCGGACATGCCTTCACCCTGCACACCGCCGCACCTGCGAAGGCCATGCTCGCCCACTGGAGCCCCGAGACGCAAAAAGTCTTCGTGCAGCAGATGAAGTTCACCAAACACACCCGCCACACGATCACCAGCGCCGCCGCTTTCCTCGCCGAACTCAAAAAAGTCCAGTCGCAAGGCTACGCACTCGACCGCGGCGAGGAGAGCGAAACCTTCGCCTGCGTCGCCGCGCCTGTTTTTGATCATCGCGGTCAACCCGTCGCCTCCCTCTGGATCAGCGGCCCGTCAGATCGCGTGACACCAGCCAGTCTGGACAAGCTCGGAGCGAAGGTGAAGCAGTTCGCCGAGCAGCTTTCGCGGCGTCTTGGATAAATTGGTTTTGGCTTTAGCTGAATCATTCGATGAAGTGCGGCTATAGCCGCAACCACTTTGCCTGCTCACGCCAAGATCCCCTTCACGACCTTGCACGGCTCCACGCCGGTGAGGCGGAAGTCGAGGCCTTGGTGGCGGTAGGTGAAGCGTTCGTGCTGGATGCCGCAAAGGTGCAGGAGGGTGGCTTGCAGGTCGTGGATGTGCACTTTGTTCTCGACGGCGTGGTAGGCGAAGTCGTCGCTGCTGCCGTAGATGCAGCCCTTTTTTACGCCGCCACCGGCGAGCCACATGGTGAAAGCACGCGGATGATGGTCGCGGCCATGGGCTTTGGGATTGTTGATGTCGCCCTGCACGAAGGGCGTGCGGCCAAACTCGCCGCCCCAGATCACAAGCGTGTCATCGAGCAAGCCGCGCATCTTGAGGTCCTTCACGAGAGCGGCGCTGGGTTGATCGGTGTCTTTGCACTGGATGGGGAGCTGTGTGGGAAGGTTGCCATGCTGGTCCCAGCCCGCATGCATGAGCTGCACATAGCGCACGCCGCGCTCGGCGAGGCGGCGGGCCATGAGGCAGTTGTAGGCGTAGCTGCCTTTGCGCTTTACATCGGGACCGTAGAGATCGAGCACGCTCTGCGGTTCATCGCTGAGGTCGGCGAGCTCGGGCACGCTGGCCTGCATTTTGAAGGCCATTTCGTATTGGGACACGCGGGTCATCACCTCAGGATCACCCAGCCGCTCATGCGTGCGCTGGTTCATCTCGGCGATGCCGTCGAGCATCATGCGCCGGAGGCCGCGATCCATGCCATCGGGATTGCTGAGATACAAAACCGGATCGCCCGCACCACGAAACGGCACGCCTTGATACTTCCCCGGCAGGAATCCCGCACCCCAGTAGTAATCATAGAAGAACTGACCGCAGCTCGCCTCCTGGTCACGCGAGGTCATGACGACAAAGGAGGGCAGATTGTCTGAACTCGATCCCAGCCCATACGTCAGCCACGCGCCGATGCTGGGTCTTCCAGGCAGATTGTGCCCGGTAAGCAAATGCGTGACGGCGGGCGCGTGATTGATCTGCTCGCCGTGCATGGAGCGGATGAAGGTGCAGTCATCCACGATGCTGGCCGTGTGCGGCAGCAAATCACTCACCCACATGCCGCACTGGCCACGCTCCTTGCCTCCCCAGGCGGCGGGCAGACAAGGTTTGCTCTTTTGGTTCGCCGTCATGGTGGTGAGGCGCAGACCGCCGAGCACGCTCTCGGGGATGTCTTGATTATGGCGCTTCCGCAGCTCAGGCTTGTCATCAAAGAGATCGACATGCGACGGGCCGCCGGTCTGCATCATGTAAATGACGCGCTTCGCCTTCGGAGCGAAGTGCGGCAGTGTGGGCAGTCCGTTCTCCGCCGCCATGAGCGATTGCAACGCCGGTGCGCCGAGTGAGAGGCCCGCAGCGCCAAGGAATCGGCGGCGGGTGAGATTCAGGGCGTGATTGTGGAGCGCGTTCATCGGTTCAAGGTGTCGTCGAGATTCAAGAGTGTGAGGCAGACGGTGGTCCAGGCGGCGAGTTCGTGGGCTGCGATGTTGGACTTCGTTTTGCTTTCACCGGCGGTCAGCAGCTTGGCTGCGTCTGCTTTGTGCTGGGTGTAGTGAACGAGTGCGTTGCCGAGGATGCGTTGCAGGCTGGCGAGGTCATCAGTAGCGGCGTGGCGCGATGTGGCGGCAAGGTAGGCGTGTCGAAGACGCGCTGTGTCGTTTGGCAAGTCGTGGAGTTTCTCGGCCCAGATGCGGGCAGCCTCGATGTAGGTGGGGTCATTCAGCGTGGTGAGCGCGTGCAGCGGTGTGCTGGTGCGCTGGGGTTTCACCACGCAGACCTGGCGTGCGGGCACATCAAAGAAGTTCGCCGGGGCCACACTGCGACGCCAGAAGGTGTAAAGGCTGCGGCGATACAAGTCCGCGCCCGTGCCCTGGAAGTAGCGGTTTTTGCCAAAGCTCATTTCCTCCCAGATGCCGGGCGGTTGGTAAGGCATCACGGCGGGGCCGCCTTGTTTTTCGACAAGCAAACCCGAAATCGCGAGGGCTTGATCGCGTAGGAAACGAGAGTCGATGCGGAAACGCGGTCCACGGGCGAGCAGGATGTTCTCAGGATCTTTGGCGAGGAGCGCAGGCGTGACCGTGGCGCTCTGCCGATAGGTGCGCGACATGACGATGAGCTTGATGAGCTTCTTCAAATCCCAGCCACTCTCGCGAAACTCCACGGCGAGCCAGTCCAGCAGCTCGGGATGCGATGGCAGCGCACCTTGCAGGCCGAAATCGTCGGGCGTCTTCACCAGGCCGCGACCAAAGAGCATCTGCCAGTAGCGATTCACAATCACGCGGCTGGTGAGTGGTTGTTCAGGCGAGATCAACCATTGCGCGAGGGCCATGCGGTTGGCTTTTGCACCAGCAGGGAGCTTGGGCAAAAACGAGGGTACAGCAGGCTCCACTGGGTCGCCCGGTGTCTCGTAGTTGCCACGTTTCAGGATGTGCGTCTCGCGTGGCTTCTCGTCCTTCATGACCATGACATGCGGAATCTTCTCGCGCATGGCTTCCTCGTCCGCTTTGGCCTGATCCACGAGGTCGCTGAGCTTTTTCCACGCGGGGTGATCATTCAGGAAGACACGCAGGAGCCTTTGGGTGTTGCCGTTTTGCAGGTTGTCGAGCGGTGCGTTGAGCACAAAGCGGCTGATGAGATCATCCTTGATGCGTTGCGGGATGAGGGATGGATCATCCCGCATCTCCTTCACCCAGGCGATGAAAGGGGCGCTGTAGTCCTTGGCCGCCGCATCGAAGGCTTTTTTGGCCTCGCTCCACTTTTTCGTGGCAGCATCAAGGCCGGCCTGTTGCTCGGGCGATGCCAGGGTGATGTAGGGCGACTCGATGGCGTAAAGATTGTCATAGGTGTCACTGTAGGCCTTCTTACCGAAACGCTTGTCCACGCCGCCCGGCTCGATGAGCTGGTTGAACATCGCATACATCGAGTAGTAGTCGCGCTGGGTCAGCGGATCGAACTTGTGATCGTGACACTGGCAGCAGTTCATCGTCAGGCCGAGAAACGCCGTGCCGGTGGTCTCCACGCGATCAAAAACGTTCTTCGTTCGGTTCTCCTCCGCGATGGTGCCGCCCTCGGCATTCAGCATGTGATTGCGATTGAACCCGGTGGCGATGATCTGGTCCTGAGTTGGCTGTGGCAGCATGTCGCCAGCGATTTGCTCGATGATGAAGCGGTCGTGCGGCAGGTTGTCATTGAAGGCTCGCACCACCCAGTCCCGCCACGGCCATTGCATCCGGTTGGAGTCCATCTGGTAGCCATTCGTGTCCGCATAGCGGGCCACGTCGAGCCATTCCATCGCCATGCGCTCACCGTAGCGCGGAGACTTCAGCAGACGGTCCACAGCACGCTCATAGGCCTGCGGCGAGGCATCCTTTTCAAACGCCAGCACCTCCTCTGCCGTTGGCGGCAAGCCGGTGAGGTCCACCGTGACACGACGCAGCAGAAGCCCGCGCTCAGCCTCGGGAGAGAACAACAAACCTTCCTCCTGCAAACGTGCGCCGATGAAGTGGTCGATGGCGTTCACACCCGCAGGCACAGCGGGCCGCTTCGGGGCCACAAAGGCCCAGTGCGGCTCATACTTCGCCCCTTCCTCGATCCAGCGTTTGATCATCGCCTTCTCCGTGGCGGTGAAGGACGGCTTGTGCGCGTCAGGCGGCGGCATCACCTCGTCTTCATCCTCGCTGATGATGCGCAGCCAAAGCTCCGACTGAGCCGGATCGCCCGGCACCAGGGCACGCACGCCATCATTGTCCGCCGTGGCACCTTCAAACGTGTCCAACCGCAGCCCTGCCTTGCGATGATTCGAGTCCGTTCCATGGCAGTAGTAACAGCGATCCGACAGGAGCGGGCGGATGTCGCGATTGAACGACACCCCGACCGCGAAAGCGGACGATGAACCGAGAACAAGCAACGTGAGCAGAAACTTCATGAGCACCGATACCTACGATGCCTTGTCGCGTTCCGCAGTTACGAGGGTTCGTAAGGTCAAACCTCCTCCACCAACCTCTCCGCCACCGCTTTCGAGACAGCGGCGGTGGCGCAGTTGACGTGGAGTTTGCGGTAGATGCTGCGCGTGACGTAGTCGGCGGTGTGCGGATTCAGGCCGGTGGCTTCGGCGATCTGTTTGCGAGGCATTCCGGCGACCATGCACTTCAGCACGGACTGCTCGCGATCATCGAGACCGTAGTCCTTCTTTGCTGGAACAAGTTTGGCGAACATGGCGAGCACTCGCGTGGCGATGCGTGGATTCATCGGCGAACCGCCAGCGATCGCCTGGTCAATCGCGGTGATGACCTGGGCCATGGGCTCGGATTTCAAAAGATAGCCGGACGCACCGGCGCAGATGGCGCGGAAGATTTTATCATCATCCTCGAAGACGGTGAGAATGAGAATGCTGGCCGACGGAGCGCGGCTTTTCAGATGCGCGATGCCCTCGATGCCATCCATCCCAGGCAGGCCCACATCGAGCAGGATCAGCTGAGGTGCATCACTGCCACGCAGTGCGGCAATGGCGTCCTCGCAGTTGGCAAAGTCACGCACCT
>JAIWOJ010000070.1 GCA_020216965.1 Prosthecobacter sp. | reverse complement strand
TGTGACCAAGGCTGCATTGGATGAGTTCCTAGCCCACTGAAGGAGCTGACTTTCCGCAGTTCCGCGTGATGCAGACACGCTTGTCTGCCAGGATTTCGGTGCTCCTGGGCTCTCATTGGGGCCCTGATTCCCGGATATCCTGGGACAAAAAAGCGGAACCCACCATGTCTGGGTTCCGCCTTTGAGAATCGAATAACGGGAATCTGCTTCTTACCAGCGGTCATCACCGCCGCCCTCGTAACCGCCTTTGCCACGACGGTCATCGCGTTCCCATTTTTTGCCACCGCCACCGCCGCCGTAGCCGCCACGGCCACCACCTCCGCCGCCGCCATAGCCGCCGCGCCCGCCACCGCCGTAGCCACCACGGCCACCACCTCCCCCGCCGCCGCCGAAACCACCTGGGCGTTCCTCGCGTGGGCGTGCTTCATTGATGGCGAGCTGGCGACCGCCAAACTCTTTGCCGTTCAGGCCCGCGATGGCGGCCTGCATGGCCTCTGGGGTATCCATGCTGACAAAGGCAAACCCGCGTGGGCGACCACTTTCGCGATCGATCGGCAGGAAAACATCGGTAACGCCGCCGAACTGGCCGAAAAGGTCGGTGATTTCCTGGGCGCTTGCTTTGAAGGGGAGGTTCCCCACATACATCTTGGTGTTCATGATATCTCGTTGATTTTGGGACGCCTCTTTCGGTGGGGAACCGCAGGGCAGGCATGTCGAACGGAGATACCGGGACGCACCTGAGATGCTGCTTATCCTAACCTTTCACAGGTGGCCGCGTGCGGATACTTACTCCAAGGCATAGGCATGCGGCAAGCAAATTGATCGTTGATTTTTTGGGGCGCAGGTCTGCAGCCTTGAGCTTCAGTCACAAAATTCCGCTTATGCCAGGGCATTCCTGCCCAGCAAAATTCGATCCAGGGTGTGTGGATGACTGGCGCGTGAGGCGGGGTCTCGACTCTCTCTTTTACAAACGCTGCTTGCAAGCCCCCGGGGCTTAGGATTGTATGAATTGCTTTTTTTGAATATGCGCAGGTTCACGTTGTTGAGTTCCTTTCTGATTTTGTTCTTGGTCGGCTGCTCTACCTTTGGTAAGAAAGACAAGGTTTTGATTACTGTGTTTTCACAGGGGAATGACATGGACTCGCCTAAAAGTGTGTTTCGTCGAAATATCGAGGGCAGGGAGGTTATTCTAAAAGTGATCCCTGAGTTCACCCACAAGAGTGTGGTCGCCTTTCATCCTTTTCAGGCTGAAGACGGTAGCTATGGGGTCGCGTTGAAACTGGATTTTAAGGGCAGCAATGCCTTGGAGATCGTCACCCGTTTGCGGCAGGGGGAGATGCTTGTCAGTATGGTGAACGGGACGGTGGTGGACTATGTAACGATCGATCGCAGGGTGAGCGATGGGATTTTTACGATCTGGAGAGGGTTGCCTGAGGAGTTAATCAAGATCATGGACAGCGAATTTCCGAGGATTCAGGCGCTGCAGGCGGCCAATAAGGGAACCATGTATGACAATATGGACATGCTGCCCAGCACGGGCGCGGAGAAGTCTGAAACGCATGACCGAGTGAAGGATGCGGCCAAGAAGAGCGCTCGGTTCTGGAAAAGAGCCACAGGTGCTGACTCAGGTGCTGAGTTTGATCCCGAACCTCCGGCACCTGGCGGTGTCATCCCGTTGAGCAAGGCGCTCCAGGACTCCAGGTGACCTGCTGCTGCCCCTTCACCCCTTTCTCCCCCCGGAAAGATGCTGAATAAAATCATCGATAAAACCATTAGTTTTGTGTCGGCTCACTGGCACATCGTTTTTGTACTCTGTTTATGTGCGCTAGTCGTGAGTATCTTTGTGGCTGTGAGGCAGTTTGGCGGCAAAAAAAAGCCCTCCTCAGCCGGGCGTAGCCGGTCGTCTAGCACGCGCCAAAACACGGCGGCCAGTTGTTTGAAGCGCTTGCCTCAGGACATTTATCATGTTTTCCAAGAGCTCTATGTGCCAAGGCTGGATGGCAATGGGGTGACGCGCATCACCTACGTCGTCGCGGCGAGACACGGAATCTTCGTGGTGCATCCTCAGAGGGATTTGGGACGCATTAGCGGTAACCCGACAGACCGTGTCTGGACGGCGTTTGATGGTGGGCGAGAGAGCACTTTCAGCAATCCGGTCATCCGCAATGCCTATCACGCGCGTGCACTGGCGCGGCATCTTGGGCTGCCAGAGGCTCTGATTTGCCCGGTGGTCTATTTTGACCAAGAGGTAAATTTTGATCAAAAGCCGCCCGCCAATGTGCTGACTTCGGGGTTGCACAATTTCATCCTCTCTCACAAAGCGGAGCTGCTAACGGAAGAGATGCTGACGAAGCTGCTGGCAAAGCTGCGGGAGACCGCACGCGATGAGAAGGCGCGGCTTGAGTATGATACCTACCGCCGCTCCAAGGGAAGACGGGTGCGTAGAACCAAAGAGAGCTAGGGCAGGTGGCGTGTTTTTCCAGGATAGTGATTCGCTCTGCTCGTGAGCGTTTTGCACTGGAAAACAAGTCGATGCTGGCGATGGGGAAGGGGCATGTTTCGAGCCTTTCCAACCTTAATCCTACGCCGGTGCCTGGTGGCAGCGCTTTTTTCTGCGCTGCCTCTGCCAGCGGAAGAACCACCCGGCACGACGTTGGCGTTGGAGCAGCGCTTGCCAAGGCCGAATCCTCCCCAAGGCCACGATCGTTTTGATGTGCCCGAGGCTGTGGCCGCTCGGCTCAGGGAGCGATTGCCTGCGCTATGGAAGCGTCTTTCCCAGCGTGAGGGAGCCCGGCTGCTGGTGCTGACAGAGCCGCAAATGCTGGAAATGTGGCAGGAGCCTGACGAGCAGACTGCGCCCAATTTCGTGGAAGCTTTTGCCAAGGATCTAGCGAACCGATTTTCTTTGCCAGGCGGTGTTCGCTCGCCCGGCATGGGGGGCTTGGATAGCCTATCACCCGCAGTCACATTGCGCGTGTTGGCGCAGGAGGGGCAAACCGTCGTCGATGCGGTTGCGATTCTCCGTTCTGTGGCCAAACAGGCACCCGTGGATGCTGTCATTCTTTGTCATGGCATGTCTGAGGCCAGGGCTGGGATGACAGCCGCAGAGTTTTCCAGACATCTCCAGCAGGCGGGTGATGCGGCCAGGGAGCTGGGAGCCGATGTCATCGCCGTCGCCCCGTGGACGCCGCACAGCGCGCGCCCTGAGGTGAGCCTGGGCATGACACGCCCGCTGGCAGATGTGCTGCTAGAGACGGCTAAGGATGAGGGATGGATGGGCCTGGATCTCGGGGATTGGCTGGGATGGTTTGAGCTGCCGCCTCATGACGCTGTGGATGAGGCGCAGCGTTTCGCTAGGCTGGCGGATGGCTGGAGGGGCTTTTTCCACGAGCTGACAGATGGCCGCTATGTGCCACGTGCTAGTCTGCACCAGCGCTTGGCAGCGATCCTTTTGGCAAGGCTGCTCGAAGGGCCAGTTGAGCCTCCGCTTGTGATCTCTAACGCGCGTGCTGTGTGGAAGAGTGGAGAGACACCCAGCTTGGAAGTGAGTTGCCAAGTCGAGAATCGAGGCAAAGAGTCGGCTCAGTTCACTCTCCTGCCTCTCATCGCGGGCGGGTGGAGACCGCAGGCGGTGCAGCCTGAGATTTCTTTAGCGGCTGGGGCAAAGGAGGAGCGGCGCATCTCTTACGCATCTGCGCCGGACGCTGAGGCTGGCGCGCAGGTATGGCTGCCGTTACTGCTCTTCGCGGGGCGGCAGGTCTGGCTGCACACCTTGCGTGCTCCCGTGCTCCCTGTGGCTGTGGTTTGGGAGCCGGAGGCGACCTTCAATCTCGAAGGAAAGCTGGATGCGGGCGGCCAAATCATCAATCAGAGCAGCGAAGACATCCTGGGCACCTGGGAGATGGAATTCAACGGGGCGAGTCAGCGTGGGGATGTGCGCCTCAAGCCTGGCGCTGGGATGCCGCTAGAGGGCAGTTTTGAGCTGCCAGCCCCAGAGTCTGCGGCACAGACCCTGCCGCTGAAGCTGACCCTGCGTGTCGGAAGTCTTACCATCAAGCGCACCCGTCAATGCGTGCTGGCACGGAATTTTGGCCTCAAGCAGGGCGTGCCGTTGTTACCTGCTAGCCCTGGGCAGGCGGGTAAGGTGATGCTAAGCGCTGAGGCAGATCGCAACCAGATCACCTTCATTCTAGAGGCGGCTGGTCGCTCACTTTTACTGCCTGCAGGGGAGGGTATGCCCACCTGGCAGATTGAGGCATGGCTAGATGCCCGCAGCTATGGCAGCCGTCTGGAAGAAGGCAGCACCTGGCCCCTGCGAGCCCAAGGGAGCGCCACGGGAAAAGGCAGGGGCACGGTGAGCGGGGTCATGCCCTGGGCCTTTGGCACCGGGTATGCTGCCGTCTTTGATCCTAGCCAGTTTCAGGCCAGCCTACTCCCTCTGGATCGAGATCGCTTCCAGCTTCACCTCACGGTGCCACGCACCTACCTCTATCTCCATGAGTGGGCGCTGGAAAATGGCAATAGCCAGCTTGGCATGAATCTTCGGCTGACCTTAAATACAGAGTCTGGACCTCAGAGTTGGTCTCTGATGCCCATAGCTCCGCTGCCCAACCGCGTCTCTAGCCTGCGTGTTTTGGAACTCGCCAGTAAGCCGACCGCGCGTCTCACCCTGCAGCGCCGC
The DNA here is from genome assembly GCA_020216965.1 of Prosthecobacter sp. GTDB lineage: Bacteria > Verrucomicrobiota > Verrucomicrobiia > Verrucomicrobiales > Verrucomicrobiaceae > Prosthecobacter. The sequence continues at coordinate 3,604 of JAIWOJ010000070.1, read as the reverse complement.
TGATCCCGCGTGCATCTTGGATAGGCTCATGCGCGCCGCGAGTGCAAAGCTGTGCTTTCCGCCACGTTTGGGCAGGTCATGAAAAAACTGCTCTTCCTGCTCCTTGCCTTTGGTGGATGGATGGTCGCTGCTGAAAAGCCGAACATCGTCCTCATCCTCGTCGATGACATGGGTTTTGCCGATCTCGGCTGTTACGGCTCAGAGATTCCCACGCCGCACCTAGATGCCCTCGCAAAGAACGGTCTGCGCTTCACGCAGTTCTACAACACAGGCCGGTGCTGCCCCACGCGGGCCTCATTGCTCACGGGGCTGTATGCCCATCAGGTAGGCGTAGGGCACATGACGGATGATCAAGGCTTGCCAGGCTATCGCGGTCGGCTCAATGATGCCTGCGTGACCCTCGCCGAGGTACTGCGCCCGGCCGGTTACTTCACGGCACTGACGGGCAAGTGGCATGTCGGGCAAAATCTAGGCGTCACGCCCTGGGATCGTGGTTTTGAGCGCACTCTCAATGCTGCCGCAGGTGGATTTTACTTTGCCGCTGGTGATCAAGCCAAAGCAAAGCTCTTTCTCAACGGTGAAGCCATCGCCAACGATGACCCGCGTCTGCCGAAAGACTGGTATTCCACCGACCTTTGGACCACCTATGGGCTGAAGTTCATCGACGAGGCTCTCGCCGCGAAAAAGCCGTTTTACCTCCACCTCTGCCACAATGCGCCGCATTTTCCGCTCCAGGCTCCGGCGGAAGAGATCGCTAAGTTCCGCGGCAAGTACAAGGCAGGCTGGGGAGCCCTGCGCGATGCACGCATCCGCCGCCAAAAAGAGCTAGGCATCATCGACCCTGCCTGGGTGAAATCTCCCCGCCCAGATACCATCAAACTCTGGAAAGACCACACCCCTGAGGAGCAGGACCGCTTTGACCACCTCATGGCCGTGTATGCGGCTACCGTGCACTGCATGGATAAGGCGGTGGGGGATCTTGTAGCTGGCCTGGAGCAGCGCGGCGTGCTCGAAAACACACTCATCCTCTTCATGAGTGACAATGGCGGCAATGCGGAAGCTGGGCCCAAGGGGCGCACGGATGGGGATCCGACCCAGGCTACCTCCAACTGGTTCTGCGGAGAAAGCTGGGCCTTTCTGCAAAATGCCCCTTTCCGAAAATACAAGCACTACAATCATGAAGGCGGCATCGCCACCCCGCTCATCGCCCACTGGCCGGCGGGGATCAAGGCAGGAGCACAAACCGAGAAAGTGACGGGCAGGCTCGAACATGCGCCCGCGCATCTCATCGACATCATGGCTACCTGTGTCGATGTCAGTGGGGCCAGCTATCCGAAAGAGCACCATGGTCGTGCGATCCAGCCCATGGAGGGCATCAGCCTGCGTCCCGCTTTCTCAGGAGAGCCTCTCACGGCCTCCCCACGTCTGCTCTTTTGGGAGCATGAGGGCAATGCCGCCGTGCGTCAGGGGGACCTGAAGCTCGTCCGCACCGGACGCACGGGCCCATGGGAGCTTTACGACCTCAAATCCGACCGCACTGAACAGCATAACCTAGCCAGCACCCAGCCCGAAAAAGTGAAGGAGCTCGCCGCTGAATGGCAAAAATGGGCTGAGCGCGCCCAGGTGCTGCCCTATCCCCCAGAAGGCAAGGCGAAGGGGAAAAGGAAAAAGCTGAAAAGCTGAAAAACTGAAAGGCTGAAAGGCTGAAAGGTGGGGTTGCGGCTGTCTTGCTTTGAGGAGCGGAAACCCTGCCGTTTGTCCTGCTCTTTACAAAAGCTCACTCACACGCTGGTATGTGCGGATGACTTTTGATTGGCAAATCCATGATACCGTTCACGACCTATCCCGCCGTGGTTGGATCATGGGCATTGTGAATGTGACGCCGGATTCGTTTTCAGATGGTGGACGCTATTGGGATCATGGAAGGGCTGTGGAACATGCGCTCAGGCTGGCTGCCGAGGGGGCTGACATCCTGGACATCGGCGGGGAATCAACCCGCCCAGGGGCGGCACCGGTGGAGGAGGCAGAGGAGCTGCGCCGCGTCTTGCCGGTGATCCGTGCACTACGGCCTGTGACACGGGCGCTGATTTCCATTGATACGATGAAGGCCGCAGTCGCGCGCGCAGCGCTAGAGGCCGGGGCAGATATCATCAATGACGTGACCGGCCTGCGCGGGGATCCGGCCATGGCGCGTGTGGCGGCTGAGGGGGATGCAGGCGTGATCGTCATGCACATGAATGGCACGCCGCAGACCATGCAGCAGCAGCCCATGTATCAAGATGTGCTGGCGGAGGTGATGACTTTTTTCCGTGAGCGCCTGCATACCTTAGCCAGCCAGGGCATTGCGGCGGAGCGCATCGTTTTGGATCCTGGGTTTGGTTTTGGCAAGACCCTGGAGCACAATCTGCGCCTGCTGCATGGCTTGCCAGAGATGACACAACTGAGCCGCCCGCTTCTGGTCGGTGTTTCCCGCAAAAGCATGATCGGCCAACTGCTCGGGGATCCTGATCCCGCAGCTCGTGACTGGCCCACGGTGGCGCTCACCTCTTACCTGCGGGAGTTGGGCGCACGCCTTTTCAGGGTGCATGATGTGTTGCCGAACGTGCAAGCCCTGCGCATGACAGAGGCCATCTTGGGGGAGGGCTGATGCCTGCCCAGGGTGGGCCTGCGGAGTATCAAAGTGGCTTTGGCTTGGCTCCCACAGAGCTGAAAATGAGGACACGGTGCTCGTCACAGAGATCCATGCCGTATTCTAGGCCGAGCTCGTGAATGATCCTTTTTAGCGCGCGCATGGTGGCGAAGGAGTCGGGATAGACATACAGGGTCAGGTAGCGGCCCCCGGCGACATAGGCGGGGAGAAATTCGCGCATCTTTTGTACATCCCGCACAGGCTGGAGACCTAAGCCGGGCTGTGGCAGTGCAGTGAAGGAGCCATCCGGGGAAGGGATGTGGTCGATCCCTGGGGCAGGCTTGCCTTTGGCATCGTAGAGGGGGTAAATCAGGCCGTGCCGCAGGATGATGGGGGCGGGCGGCTTGTCGATCTGGCGTTCTTTGGGGAAGCGGAGTTTCTCGACCTGAAGGTCAGCCACACTTTCTAGCTCAAGCTGGAGGTCAGCGAGTTGTTGCTGGAGGGCAGCGTGGCGCTGCCGAGCGGCTTCGGTGTTTTTTTGGGCAAGAGCGAGCTTTTTTTCTGCCTCTTGGATTTGTTCACGCAGGCGGGCCTGGCTCGTGCTGGCATCGCGCATGATTTGCGCGGCTTTTTGGGCAGCGAGTTCATCTTGTTGGGCGATGGCTTGGCGTTTTTCTTCGGCAGTGCGGCGCAGGGTTTTTAGCTCCTGGACGAGCGGCTGGAGGGATGGGTCTTCTTCTCGTTGCTGTTCGGCACGGCGTTTTTGCAGGCCATCGAGTTCAGCGCGGGCTTGCGCGATTTGTTTTTCCAAAATGATGCCGCTCTCATGCTCCACTTCACGGGGTTCGAGCGGGTTTTGATGCTGCGGTCGGCTGAGCATGGCGAGCAGGCAGGCGATGAGGATGATGCCTCCAAAGACATTGCAGAGGGTGTCAAGGAGCAGCTCCAGGCTGTCTTGAGTGCTGGGGCGGAGGC
>JAIWOJ010000069.1 GCA_020216965.1 Prosthecobacter sp. | reverse complement strand
CGCCTCCAAGCCCGCGCAGCAGGATGTGCGCGGCTTTTGGAGTCTAGACTCGGGTGCCCGCCAAGATCACCCGCTGCCTGCTGGCGTGCGTGCCATGGCGCTGGCAGTTTCTCGGGATGGCCGCCATGCCTTTGTGGCGCAGGATGATGGGCAGGTCATCCGCTGGACATTGGCAGACGGCACACACGAGCCGCTAGCGCCAGCCCTGCCGCCTCTGCCAGATGGCAGGGCACAGTCCGTCCTCGCGCTGGCACTATCTGGGGATGGCATGACGCTGGCAGCGGCAGGGGAGGCCGGGGCGCTGCATGTCTGGGATCTGCGCCGCCCAAAAGCTCCTGGCTTGGCGATGCAGCACCCACCGGCAGCAGGCAGACCGCAGCCGATCGACCACCTCGCGCTGGATTACCTAGGCACTCTGGCGGCCACGGCTGGCAATTCTGGCCTGGGCGAGGCCGGGGCCGCGCAGAGTGTGGTTGCGGTTTGGGATCTGGATGCGGGTCAGTTGCTAGGCGATCTGCTCCAGCTTGAGGGCGGCGTCGGCGCTGTGGCCGTGCATCGGGAGAGTGGCCTGCTGGCGGTGGGCCAGCACGATGGTGTGGTGAGCTTTCTGGACTTCCGCGCCCAGGAAGAGGCTGCCCCTGCTCTGCGGCATCCCTCTGCCGTGATCTGCTTAGCTTTTAGTTCGGATGCGTCCAAGCTTCTCGTCGGGGACGGCGCGGGTTATCTCCATACTTGGCGGGTAGCTGAGGGCCGCCCTGAATCCCCTGCCCAGCGGCACGATGGGGAGCTGATGGCCCTCCATCAGGCACTGGAGCGCGGGCAGCAGGCCAGCATCTCCCGCCATGGGGAGGTGCGGGTGCGCGATACGGCCAGCGGTGGCCTGCATGGCTTCCTGTTACGCCACCCCCTCATCCAGACAGCGATGTCTCCTGATGCCGCGCTGCTGATCACCGCCGCGCGCTCCGTCCCTGCGGTGCGCGTCTGGCGCATCTATCAGCGTCGGGCGACCCGCCGCCTGCTTGCCGGGCCTGAGGAGGAGCTGCTAAAGCGCCCCGTTTTGCCCGCAGATGCGCCAGATCATTTGCTGAAAAACAGCGCGGCCATCGCATGGAATGCCACGAGCAGCCACGTCGCCCTCGCAGATCAAGATGGCAATGCCCGCGTCTGGCTCGCACCAAGCTGGAGAGAGGCCGGGCCCGCAGTGCGCCATCCCCCAGCCATCGGCGCGCTCGCCATCAGCGGTGACGGCAGCCTTTTTGCCACCTCAGGGCGTGACCAGCAGGTGCGGCTTTGGCAGACACAGACTGGCCAGAGCACGGGGGTCAGCCTGCGCCTTCAGCAGTTTGCCACCGCGCTCGCCCTCAGCCCAGACGGCCATCGTTTGCTCACCCTCACGGAGGATGGAGAGGCGCGGGTTTGGGATGCGCAGAGCGGGCAGAGCCTCAGCCCGCCCATCCGGCTCGGGCCGGGGGTGCAGACTCTTGGGCTCTCCCCGGATGGCAGTCAGATGATCTACCGCCAGCAGGAGCAGGGCTGGTTTTCCCTGCCCATGCCTCCCCTGCCAGGCGAAAAGCTCCCCGGCTGGTTCCTCGACCTCGCGGAGACCATAGCGGGCCTAAGGCTCACCCCAGAGGGCCGCCTGCGCAGCCTGGACTTGGATGCCTGGCAGGCAGCCCTCACAGCCATCCCTACCCAGCCCGCCCCCCTAGAAACCACCGCGTGGCGCTGGGCACAGTGGCTCCTAGCCCCACCAGAGCAACGCCGCCTACACCCTAGCGATGACCAAACGCTTGCGGACTATCTCCACGCTCTGCGCGAGAGCCCCATCCCGCAGGCTTCTCTGGAGCTTAACCGTTTGGAAATGGATACCAGCCAGCGCTGATCCTGGTTCACTGCCCAGCGCTCAAAGGGCAGCCCACGCAGCGCTGATCTCGTATCCCCTCCCGCCGTCCCCCGTCGCCCATGCCACCTGCCTCTGAAATCTTTGTCCACGAATACCTCCTGCGCAGCGGGGTGGCGCTGAATTCCGCCTCACACCGCCGCCTTTTCCCAGGGGCGCTCATCCGTGTGGGGGCAGGTTACGGCTGCATCCATCCCTGGCCTGAGTTTGGCGATGCCCCCATCGAGCAGCAGCTACGTCTGCTGGCAGAGGGCCAAACCACCCCTGTGTCTGAGATGGCCCTGCGCTGCGCTGCCGAGGACGGTGCCGCACGCGAGGCTGGCGTGAGCCTCTTCGCTGGCCTAGAAATCCCGCCCAGCCACTACTCGTGGAGCTTTGCCCAGCCTACCCAGCCGCAAATGGAGCGCGTGCTGGCAGAGGGTTGGCCTGCCCTGAAGGCCAAAGGCTACGCTAACTATGGCGAGACACGCCGCTTTTTGGAGCAGTGCACACGCGCTGCGGAGGGATCGCCCCTGAAGCTACGCGTGGACTTCAATGGCTGCCTGGATGCGCGTGGCTTTTCTCAGTTCATTGAGTTCATGCCCCTACGCACTTACCAGCGCCTGGATCTCATGGAAGATCCCTTTCCCTATGACCCTGCCGCTTGGCAGCAGGCCCAGCAGCAGTGGCAGGTGCGCCTAGCGCTAGACAAAGGCTGGCAGCAGGGCACGGAAGGTTTTTCTGCCGTGGTGGTAAAGCCAGCGCGGCGTGACTGGCGGCTCGTGGCACGACGTCATCCTGGCGTGAAGCTCATGCTCACCTCCGCCATGGATCATCCCCTCGGCCAGATGTATGCTGCTTACCAGGCCGCCCTAGCACGGCGTGAGCTGGGAGAGATCGTCGGCCTTGGTGGCCTCTGCACCCAGCATCTCTTTGAGCCCGACGCCTTCCTTGAGCGGGTTCACTCCCCAGGTGGTCACCTCCAGCCTGACACCACCGGCGGCGGGCTCGGTTTTGGCGATCTCCTCGAACGTCTGCCTTGGCGCAGGCTGAGCAAAGCGTCGTAAAAACCCTCCCCTCGCCGCGTAGGTCTGCATCATGCTTCGGATATTGCTTCTTTGCGGCCTCATCACCAGCGCCTGTTCTGCGGCGGAGCCTTTGAGCTTCGTGCGGGACATCCAGCCCATTTTGACAAAGGCCGGCTGCAATGCGGGCGCTTGCCATGCGAAGGCGATCACCGGCCAGCGTGGCTTTCGCCTCAGCGTGCTCGGTTTCGAGCCGGAGGAGGACTACGAGGCCATCGTGAAGCAGGGCAAGGGCCGCCGCGTCTTCCCGCCCGCGCCGGAGGAAAGCCTGCTCATCACCAAAGGTGCCGCCATCGTGCCGCACACGGGCGGCAAGCACCTCGAGCCCGGTTCCGAGTTTTATCAGACGCTCGTGCGCTGGATCGCTGAGGGCATGCCCTACACGCTGCCAAACGAGCCCGTGCTCAAAGAGATCACCGTGGAGCCCGCGCGCATCTCTTTGAAGCCGAAAACAGCGCAGCAGCTCAAAGTCACCGCCCGCTACTCCGATGGCAGCAGCCGCGATGTGACGAAGCTCGCTCTCTTTGAAGCCAACGACACCGCCATGGCCACCGCGACTGACAGCGGCCTCGTGAACACGCTCGATCTGCCCGGCAACGTAGCCGTGATGGTGCGCTTCGGCGGCAAGGTGAGCGTATGCAGCATCTCCATCCCGCTCGGTGCGCCCGTCGATTCATTGCCGCCGGTGAAAAACTTCATCGACCAGCATGTCTTCGCTAATTTGAAGCAGATCGGCATCCCACCTTCGCCGATCTGCGATGACAGCACCTTTCTCCGCCGCGTCACGCTCGACATCGCAGGCCGTCTGCCGACTCTGGAGGAAACCAAGACCTTCCTCGCTGACAAAGCGCCCGACAAACGCGACCGCGCCGTCGAGGTGCTGCTGAACTCACCCGACTACGCCGACTACTTCGCGAACAAATGGACCGCGCTGCTTAAAAACCAGCGCGCCGAGGCCGCAGACATCACCGCGAACTTCGCCTTCCACGCGTGGATGCGTGACAACTTGCTGGCGAACACACCCTACGATCAAATCGTCCGCCAGATCCTCGCCAGCACCGGCACCATCGTTTCCAATCCGCCCGTGGCATGGTACAAGCGCGTCAAAGAACCCACCACGCAGGTCGAGGACGTGGCGCAGCTCTTCCTCGGCGTGCGCATGCAGTGCGCCCAGTGCCATCATCATCCCTTCGAGCGCTGGACGCAGGCCGAATACTATCACATGGCCGCCTTCTTCAGCCAGATCGGCCGCAAACCCACCGCCATTGCCGGTGAGGACCTCATCTTTCACAAGCGCGGCATCGCACAGACAGAGCATCGCAAAACCCGCGTCATGCTCAAGCCCGCCGGCCTTGGCGAACCGCCGCTCGACATCGCACCCGATGACGATCCGCGCCTGGCGCTGGCCGATTGGATGGCGCAGAAAAAGAACCCTTTCTTCGCCAAAGCGCTCGTGAATCGCTACTGGAAGCACTTCTTCAAGCGCGGCCTCATTGAGCCTGAGGACGACCTTCGCGACACCAACCCACCCACGAATCCCGAACTGCTCGACGCGCTCGCCAAACACTTCCTCGACAGCAACTTTGACCTCAAATCCCTCGTCCGCGTCATCGCGCAGAGCCACACCTACCAGCTCAGCGCCATGCCGAACGAGCACAACGCCATCGACCGGCAGGCCTTCTCCCACTTTTACCCGAAACGCCTCACCGCCGAGGTCCTGCTCGATAGCATCGACATGGTCACCGCATCCAAAACCGACTTCGCCGACCTCCCCCCCGGCACCCGAGCCATCTCCTTGCCTGACAATAGCTACACCCGCGCCTCACCGTTTTTGAAGGTCTTTGGTCGGCCCGACAACGCCAGCGTCTGCGAATGCGAACGCGTGCAGAGCGCCAGCCTGGCTCAGAGCCTCCACCTTATGAATGCCGCCGACGTGAAAGCCAAGCTCACCGCCAGCGGAGGCCGTGCCGAGCAGCTCACCAAAGCTGAATTGCCCGAGCCCAAACGCATCCGCGAGCTCTACCTCGCCGCCTTCTCCCGCGAACCCACTGCCGACGAAGTCCAGATCGCCGAAACCCACCTCGCCAAACCCCGCATCGACGCCACCGGCAAGCCCCTCGACTCCCAACGCGCCAAACGCAACGGCTACGAAGATCTCCTGTGGGCGCTCCTGAACACGAAGGAGTTTTTGTTTAATCATTGAGGCCAACCATGAAGCGCAAGCCGTCGAATCATGCTTGGGTCATCCTGCCCGCTTTGATTGCGCTTGGTTTGGTGCTTGCGTCAACGAGGTGGTTCAAGGCTAAGGAACCCGATCTGATTACGATTCGCCCGCGCTTTCCCCACTCCATTTTCATCTCGGCTCCTTGGGATTGTGATTTGCCGAATTTTGAAAAGATGGGGCGGGGTCCTTCCATCAAGGATTTCCTCGCTCCAGCAGGGACGGAAATCATCTCGCTGAACCAGCCGGTCACCTCCTCATCCGAACCCTCCCGGGGCGAAATCAAATGGGTCACGGATGACGAGTTATACTGCGGAGGCGAAGGTGAAAACGCCGTGTTTTTCGAGAAACTGCCCTGCTGGGTTCAAATCGACCTCGGCATGGATCGCTCCGTGGATTATGTCTGGCTGTGGCATGACCAAGGTGCCATGCAACGTCGGCAGACCCCTGACGTGTTCGAAGACGTCATCGTCCAGCTCTCCAACGACGCCGAATTTCGCTCTGGGGTCGTGACAATCTTCAATTCCGATGACGATGGCTCCTGCGGCCAAGGCAAGGGGGCCGATCCGACTTACATGGAGACAAACCATGGGCGCGGATTCCCAGCGAACGGCCAACAAGCCCGCTATGTGCGCATCTGGGGCGGAAAGTCCTATTCATTCTCCGGTGGGCCATGCCGCTTCACCGAGGTCACTGTTTGGGGACGATAAACATAACATATCCAGATAGGTCCTCGAAGCTCGCTGACCGCTTTACTCGTCTCGTTTCGCAGGGTTGCCATATGAGGGTGAATTCGTATCCTTCACCGCATGCGTGCCCACACCACCAAAGACCGGATCGACCAACTCATGCGCCAGATGGGGGCGGCAGTGAAGTCGGAAGGGCGTGTTTACTTCACGGGTGGTGTGACGGCAGTCATGATGGGCTGGCGTGAGATGACGATTGATGTCGATCTGAAGGCCGAACCGGAGCCGCAGGGCTTTTTTGAATGCCTGCCAAGGCTCAAGGATGAGCTCGACATCAACATCGAACTCGCGGCGCCGGATCAATTCGTGCCCGCATTGCCCGGATGGCAAAATAGGAGCCGTTTCATCGCACAGCACGGCAAGCTGGGCTTTTACCACTACGATTTCTATGGGCAGGCGCTCTCGAAGCTAGAACGCGGACATCCACGTGACCGGCATGATGTGGAATGCATGCGCCGGGATGGTCTGGTTACCGGAGAACGGCTCCGCGAGCTGTTTGAGAGCATTGAAGACCAGCTCATCCGCTATCCTGCGATCCATGCGGAGCAGCTTCGCGCCACGGTGATGGACTTTTGTGCAGAGTCTGTCTAACTTCGCGCCATGATCGACCTCAATGACCTCCCCGCAGCGGATATGATCCGCGTTGGTCTTGCCGACCTGGCGGGGCGGCGGGAGAGCGTGGCATCCTATCTTGTGCAGATCGGAAGTCTGAACATGCGTCGCTGCGGCATCGAGGTGCCGGTTTCTGATGAAGATGCCCTGGAGGCCGATCACCGGCTTTATGCGCTGCTAAGTCGCGAGCACGGAAACGATGCCCATCGGCGCTACAATGCTCTTTTACGCGAACTGGTGAGCTTTGAACGGGCTTTGGCATTGAGACATTCACGAATGCTCATTGCGTGATCAGACCGACGGTTTTGTGCCGGAGGATTGCGGTCATGATCCCGCGTCTCCTTTGCCTCTTCATCCTGTTTTCCTTCTCCGCTCTCGCACAGTAGGTCACGCTGCCGTTGCCGAGGCTGCTTACGACCATGCCTATGGGCGGTCGGGCCGGACAGCGACGCCATTGCCAATCCGGGCTGAACCGGAAGGGATTTTGGTGCTGGGCGGGCTATCCGTCTTGAGTTGTGCAAGGAAGCATTGGACATGGCGGGGGCGCTGGGGCAGACATGGGCGCTGCCCAGCAGCCTGGAAAACAGTCCGCATTTCTTCATTGTGATGCCCCTCTGCGCCTTTACCCGAACTCTCATCTTTGCTCTCGTCTGTGCCTCTCTGGCCTCCTGCGTGGCCCCAAACCCGGCTGACCGTGGGCAGACCCAGTATCTGGAGGCTTTTGACCCTGCCTCGGTGCCGCATTCTGCGTTGTACAATCAGGATCAGGACTCTTACTGGGATGGGGATGGCATGGTCGGCCCACCGAGCATCATCATCGATCTCAGCGATCAAAAGGCTTATTTTTACAAAGGTGGTGCTTTGGCGGGTGTCTCCGCCCTTTCTACCGGGGATGAAAAGCACCCGACGGTGACGGGTAACTTCAAGATCATTCAGAAAGATCAGTGGCATAAGTCCAATTTGTATGGGGATTTTGTAGATGCTTATGGGCAGGTGGTGGTGGCAAATATCGACATCACGAAGGATAAGCCACCGCCTGGCACACGCTTTGAGGGCTCTAAAATGCACCATTTCATGCGCTTCCATGGCGGCACGGGGATGCATGAGGGCTTCCTGCCTGGATACCCAGCCAGCCATGGCTGTGTGCGGATGCCCGCGCACATGGCGGCGATTTTTTACAACAATGTCACCGTGGGCACGCCTGTGACGGTGCGGCCCTGATCGGTTGATTGGAAGGAAGGAGACCCTGGCCATGAACCCTGCCTCTGGAGAGCTGCCCCTGGAAGTCAGTGTGGATGATGTGGTCTATCTGCTGGGTCTGCCTACCGGGCGGCCACGCCTGATCGATTGTCGGGAGCTGGATGAGTGGGCCATCTGCCACTTGGCTGAGGCTGAGCTGATTCCGCTTTCGCAGTTTGCTGAGCTGGCCCCGCAGCGATTTCATGACACGACGCAGCACATCGTGATCTACTGCCACCATGGGATGCGCAGTCAGCGTGCGGCGGCTTGGTTGCGGCAGCATGGCTTTGGCAGGGTGCAGTCGATGCGGGGCGGCATTGATGCCTGGTCTGAGATGGTGGATCCGGCTGTGCCCCGCTATTGAGGCGGGGATTGCCAGACGGTGATCCGACGCTAGCCTGGTGCCTGCATGACTCCCCTTCCCCCTTCCATCGGCATCATCGGCGGTTCTGGTCTCTATGATATGGAAGGGCTGGAAGACCGCTCTGAGGTGGCTGTTGAGACGCCCTTTGGCTC
>JAIWOJ010000068.1 GCA_020216965.1 Prosthecobacter sp. | reverse complement strand
ACTGAAGAGCGTGATCGCTATGCTCAACGATGCAGATGTTGTCGTGAAGCACGCTGCAAATCGAGCGCTGGCAGATGCATTCACAGATTTGGAGAAACCTCCATTTTGGTCCGGCCCCTTTGAGTATCCATTCCCCAATCCAGAAAAGAAGCCGTGGGGAACATACCTCCTGTCATTCCTCCCAATCGACAAAGCATCGCCAGAGGCCGACGCAGCATTCAAGATGCTCGGCAAGACCCGGAATACACAACTTGTCACCGGCCTCATCGACCGCCTTGGCAAGGCCACCGACCCCGCTTTGCGCCAGGGCATCCTTGCGGCGCTGTGCCGACTGCATTTCAAGGAAGGGGAGTGGAAGGGCGATTCGTGGGGCACGCGGCCGGACACGCGGGGGCCGTATTACCAACCGGAGGCCTGGAGCGAGACGCCGAAGATTGCCGTGGCGCTGAAGGACGCGCTGGCGAAGGCCACGCCGGAGGAAGCCGCCTTTTTGGTGAAGGAACTGAACCGCAACCGCATCCAGTTCAACGAAGCGCAGCAGCGCATCCTGGCCCTGGCGAAGCAGGACCCGACGGTGCTGCCAGAACTGGCCGCGCAGATGGCCAGTGCGGAGGAGATTCCGGCGGAGGCCGTGCCGCTGCTGGTGGGTTTGGTGAGATCGGTCGGATCAGACCGATCTGTCGGACCGGTGGCGCTCTCCCAAGCGATCACCGCTCTCTCCAAAACCGACAGCGCTGATGCCGTGCAGGCCACCCTGGCCGCGCTGGAGCCCCTCAAGAAGCTCCCCGACTCTGGCAAGGACTACGAGGCCGCCTTGAACGCCTTCCTGAACGCGCCGAAGCTCGAAAACCACCACCAGATCATCGAGCAGATCGCCGAGAAGGCCGATTGGCCGGTGTCGATGTATGCCTATGCCGCGTTGTTGAACCTCGCGAATCGCAAAACGGGCAGCCCGGAGTCCATCCAGCTCACGCAGAAGGCGCTCGACACAGGCTGGGCCGATGCGAAGCACCGCAAGCTCATCATTGATGCCATCAGCGCCTCCAAGCACATGCCTAGCGCCGCCAAGGTGGTCGCCGCGCTGGATGATCCTGATGCGGAGGTCAAGGGCGCTGCCCAGCGCGCTGCGAAGGCCATGCGCCTTACCAAGATTGAGGACAAAACGCCCAAGATCATGACCTTGAAGCCCGAGGAGGCCCTTGCCGCCGTTTTGAAAGAAAAAGGCGATCTCGCCCTCGGCGAGCAAATCTTCACCAAGGCCACCTGCGTGGCCTGCCACACGGTGAAAGAGTCCGAGCCGCAAAAAGGCCCCTATCTCGGCAACATCGCGCAGACCTACAAGCGCCCCGAGCTGGCCCAAAACATCCTCGATCCGAACAAAACCATCGCGCAGGGCTTTGCCAGCGAGCTAATCACGCTAAAGGATGGCACTCAGCAGATGGGCTTCATCACCCTGGAAGGTGCCAGCGAGGTCAAACTACGCAACATCGCCTCCCAGGAGTTCACCTTCAAAACAGCGGACATTCAGGAGCGCCAAAAGCTCCCCATTTCCATGATGCCGCCCGGCTTGATGATGAACTTCACCGTGAAGGAGTTTGCGAGCCTGCTCGACTACCTCGAAGCGTTGGCGAAGAAGTGAGGTGCTCAGGCGGCAGGTGATTCTGCCGCCATGGCGTCCAGCGCGCGCTGAATGCGCCGCTGGCAGGATGCCTGGCCGACGAGGTGGGCGATGGTGCTCACACCTGGGCCGCGCGACTGGCCGCTGAGGGCAGCGCGCAGCAGCGGCATGAGCGCGCCCGTTTTCACACCTGCTTCCTTGGCAGCGGCCTCAATGGCGGCATGGACGGTTTCCTCCGTCCAGGAAGCTTGGGCGGCGAAAGCGGCGGAGGCGGCTGCCAGCAGGGCGGCATTTTCCGGTTTTGCCTTCAGCTTGGCGGCCACATCGGCCTCGAAAGGATAGTCCTCCCGGAAAAAGTAATGCACCCAGGCGGGGATCTCTTTGAGCAGGCTGACCTTTTCCTTCACGCTGAAAACGACGGCCGCCGCCATGGCCTCATCCGCGATGGTGATCCCTGCATTATCCAGGAATGGACGCACAGCCGCCAGCAGGGCCTCCGGGCTGAGCGCGCGGAGGAATTGGGCGTTAAACCACTGGCACTTTTGCATGTCAAAGCGCGCATTGGCGCTGTGGATTTCCGCCAGATCAAAGAGACGCACCAGCTCCTCGCGGGAGAGCACTTCTTTTTCCGCCCGCGGCGTCCAGCCGAGCATGGCTAGATAATTGAAAACGGCATCCGGCAGGAAGCCCTCGTGGATGTAGCTGTGCTCGATGGCGCTGCCTGCATCACGCTTGCTCATCTTGGAGCCGTCGGGGTTCAAAATGAGCGGGATGTGCGCGTAGGTGGGCGGCGTGGCTCCCAGGGCATGGAAGAGGTCAATGTGCTTCCAGGTGTTGGAGAGATGGTCCTCGCCACGGAAGACGTGGGTCATGCGCATCTCGATGTCATCCACCACGTTCACAAAGTGGAAAATGTAGCTGCCGTCTGGGCGGCGCACGGTCATGTCTGGCTCTTCGGTGGGGGCAAAGGTCACATCCCCGCAGACAAGGTCATGCACGGTGATGGCCGTGCGGCTGAACTTGAACCTCACGGCCCCGTTTTCCTCCGTATAGACACGCCCGGCTGCCTCCAATTTGGCCAAATAGGCATCGTAGATGTCCTTGCGCTGGCTTTGAAAATACGGGCCGTGCGGGCCGCCGACCTCCGGCCCCTCATCCCAGTCTAGGCCGAGCCAGCGGAGCCCCCGCACGATGCCGCGCTGGGCCTCCTCCGTATTGCGCGCGCCATCGGTGTCCTCCACGCGGAGGATGAAGGTGCCGCCTGTCTTGCGGGCAAAGAGCCAGTTAAAAAGGGCAGTGCGGGCACCGCCGACATGGAGGTCACCCGTGGGCGAAGGGGCAAAACGGACGCGAGGAGTCATGGAAGGTGGAAAAAGGAAATCGCAACACCAGGGCTGCGGGGGCGCGGAGGGTAGAGGGCTTTTTCAAAAAGCCAATGGCTGAAAAGGCCAGCACGCCATCTTGACGGCTCCGGGGGAAACCGGCACATCATGGGTGGTTCTAGCGCCTGATCCCAGCCCACTGCCAACGATGCCCACGATCCCGATCCTCATGCCCCAGCTTGGCGAATCCATCGCCGAGGCCACGCTTGTCAAAATCCTGGTCGAGCCTGGAGCCCAGATTGAGGCTGGGGCGGACATCTTTGAGGTCGAGACCAACAAGGCCACCATGACCGTCGGCAGCCCCTGTGCGGGACGGGTGGAGCAGATCCTGGGCAGCGTGAACACCAGCTACGCCGTGGGCAGCCAGCTTGCCGCCTTCGAGGTCAGCGAGGAGGACGCCCAGGCGCTTGGATTCATTGAGGGGCCGAACTTGCCCACGGACCAAGAGGGCGCGGTCACCATGCCGAACGCAGAGTCTCTCCATTTCCAATTCAACGAAGAGGACAACATCGTCGGCTACCAGCCCAAGGTGGAGCCCGTGGTGGGCGGCCTGCCCGTGCCTGCCGGGGCCACCGGGGCCAGCTACATCTCCCCCCGGATGCGTGCGCGCATGAATGAGCTGGGGCTCAACGCCTCTGACCTCGCTGGCATCGCCGGCACGGGCGCAGGCGGGCGGGTGACGGTGGAGGACTTTGAAAACTTCCTACGCAGCCTGGAGCAGCACAAGCTGACCCCCGCCTCGCCGATGCGCATTGCCGTGGCGGACTCCATGCGGCGGAGCTGGACGCGCCCGCTGGCCACGGTGGGCAGCCCCGTGATGCTGGACGCGATGCTGGCCCACCGGCGCAAGGCCGATCCCAAACCCGGCCCAGCCCTTTACGCCATCCGTGCGCTCGCCATCGCCTTGGCAGAAAACACCGCCGTGGCAGGTCGCCTCATCGGCAACCGCATCGTCCACCCGCGTGCGATTGACATCGGCTTTGCCGTGGAGGTGGAAGATGGCGTCTTCGTGCCCGTGCTGCGGGAGGTGGACAAGACGCCGCTGGTGAAGCTGGTGCCCACCTACAACAAGCTCGTGGAACAGGCCCGCGCCCGCCGCCTGCCCCATGACATGAACCGCCCTGGCATCGCCACGGTGACGAACTTTGGCACCTTCGGCATCGTCTGGGCCACCCCGATTCCCCTGCCGG
This sequence comes from Prosthecobacter sp., assembly GCA_020216965.1. GTDB lineage: Bacteria > Verrucomicrobiota > Verrucomicrobiia > Verrucomicrobiales > Verrucomicrobiaceae > Prosthecobacter. The sequence goes on along the minus strand of JAIWOJ010000068.1, from coordinate 4,195 downwards.
AGCAAAACCTCATCCTCGGCCTGGGCGCGGGCAGCAAGGTGCCGCGCTGGAGCGATGAGGTGAACCAATTCATCCCCGTGGTAGAGGCGGAGATCACCCTCAGCTTTGACCACCGCGTGTGCGATGGCGGCGCGGCCGGCAGGCTGCTGGCGCGCGTGGCAAAGCTGCTCCAGGAGCCCGAGAAGCTCTGACCTGCCGCCTGCCGCACGCCTCCCATGGCAGTGGCTTGGCCGTATTTGTCAGAGGCCGACCCTTGATCCACACCATCGACTTGATCGTCGGAAACACCCCTGATTCACCGCCATGTCCTTCCGCCTTGAAATGCTGCAAGTTGCCCGTGTCGCCCCGAAACTTCTCGGGGATTCGGCAGAGCTGGTGGCAGCGTTTTTAACGTCTCGCCTGGCCCCAGGCGGCGCGGGATTTCTCGACCGTGCGGACCGGCCAGACCTTTACTACACCGTGTTTGGCATCGAGGGGCTGATGGCCCTGCAAAAAGAAGTGCCCGCCGGGCCGCTGCGGCAGTGGCTGACCACCTACGGGGACGGTGCGGGGCTGGATTTTGTCCACCTCTCCTGCCTAGCCCGCTGCTGGGCCAGCCTAGGGGGGGGCCTTTCGCCCGAACAAAAGCAAAACCTAGCCGCACGCCTGGAAGCCTGGCGCACGCCCGATGGCGGCTACCATCAGGCCGCTGGCCGCCGCACCGGCAGTGCTTATGGCTGCCTGATCGCTTTTGGTGCCTACCAAGATCTGGGCCTGCTGCCGCCTGATCCGCTGAGCATCGCCCGCTGCATGGATAGCCTGGAGACGCCAGACGGCGCATGGTCCAATGAGCCCGGCCTGCCCCTGGGCTCCACCACGGCCACCTCCGCCATGCTGGCGCTCTATCGCAACATGCAACTGCCCGCGCCCCCTGCCGCCGTGGACTGGCTGCTGCGCCAGTGCCTGCCCGATGGCGGCTTCCTGGCCGTGCCGGGCGCTCCCCTGCCCGACCTGCTCTCGACCGCCGTGGCCCTGCACGCCCTGTCCAATCAGGCAGAGGCCATCGCCCGGGTGCGTGAGCCCTGCCTGGATTTCATCGATAGCCTCTGGAGCGCCGCCGGGGGCTTTCATGGCAACTGGACGGACGATACCCTGGACCCCGAATACACCTACTACGGCCTCTTGGCCCTGGGGCATCTGGCTCTGTAGCTGGCGGGAATCCGCCTGTGCCCTTGCCCTGCCCGACTTCGGGCGCTAGGCATAGGGCTGATGCCCACCCTCTCCATCCTGCCACGCGCTCGACTTTTTCACGGTCATGTCTGGGTCTATGCCACGGAGATCAAGGCCCGCCATGGCGACCCACAGCCGGGGGATGTGGTGCAGCTCCAGGACGTGCGTGGCAAGCCCCTGGGCAGCGCCATCTACAATCCCCGCTCCCAGATCAGCGCCCGCCTTTTCTCCTACCGGCGGCAGGATCTGGACGTGGATTTTTTCACCCGCAGGGTAGAGCGCGCTCTACGGGCGCGCGAGGCCGCTGGAGTGGATACGCAGCTCTGCCGCCTAGTCTGGAGCGAGTCCGACGGGCTTCCTGGCGTGATCGTGGACCGCTACGGAGACTACCTCGTGCTGCAAACCCTGACGCTTGCCATGGCACAGCGGCAGGAGCTCATCATCCAAGCGCTGGTGCAGGTGCTGGCCCCGCGTGGCATCCTCCAGCGCAATGAGGGCAATGTGCGCAAGGCCGAGGGGCTGGAGCAAATCAAAGGGCTAGTCTGGGGCGAGCTGCCTGAGCCCTTTCTCGTGCAGCACCGCGGTAGCGCCTTTCATGCTGACCTGCTGGAGGGCCAAAAAACCGGCCTCTACCTGGATCAACTGGACAATTACCAGCACGTCGCCGCCCTGGCACGCGGACGGCGGGTGCTGGACTGCTTTACCAACCAGGGCGGCTTTGCCCAGGCCAGCGCACTAGCAGGCGCGTCCGAGGTGACGGCCGTTGATGTCAGCGAGGCCGCCATTGCCACGGCAGAGAAAAACGCCGCCATCTCCGGGGCTCGGGTGCGTTTCCTCGCGGCAAACTGCTTTGATTACCTCAAGCAGCAGGAATCCGCCGGGGTGACCTACGATCTCATCATCCTCGACCCCCCGTCCTTTACCAAAACAAAGTCCTCCGTGAAGGACGCCATGCGCGGCTACAAGGAAATCCACCTCCGGGCGCTCAAAATGCTCCAGCCCGGTGGCATCCTGGCCACCTTCAGTTGCAGCCACCACGTCAGCCGGGGTGAATTTCATGCCAGCATCGTGGACGCAGCGGTGGATGCGCGCAGGACCCTGCGCCGGGTGACCACCTTTAGCCAGCGCCCAGACCACCCCATCCTCGCCACCATCCCGGAAACGGAATACCTCACCGGCTACGCCTACGAGGTCATCGCTTCTTGGTGATTTTTTTGTGCCTCGAATGGCCCATTGCAGGCAGGCAAACGCGGCCTAATCTCGCCGCGTGAGTTACCAGGTTTTCGCCCGCAAATACCGCCCCAAGACCTTTGCCGACGTGCTCGGCCAAGAGCATGTCATCCGCACCCTCAGGAATGCCATCGCCCAAGATCGCCTAGCCCATGCCTACCTCTTCGTCGGCCCACGCGGCACGGGGAAAACATCCACCGCCCGCATCTTTGCCAAGGCCCTCAACTGCCCGAACGGGCCGAGCATCGACTTTGACCCCGAAGACCCCATCTGCCGGGAGATCGCGGAGGGCAACAGCCTGGACGTGCTGGAGATCGACGGTGCCAGCAACAACGGCGTGGAACAGGTGCGCGACCTACGGGAAAGCGTGAAATACGCCCCCGCGAAAAGCCGCTACAAGATCTACTACATCGACGAGGTCCACATGCTCTCCACGCAGGCCTTCAACGCTCTGCTCAAGACGCTGGAGGAGCCACCGCCGCATGTGAAATTCATCTTTGCCACCACCGAGGCAAACAAGATCCTGCCCACCATCATCAGCCGTTGTCAGCGCTTTGACCTCCGCCGCATCCCCCTGGGCATCATCGCCAAGCACCTGCTCCACATCGCCAGCCAGGAAGGCGTGGACCTGGATGAAAAGGCCGCCTTTGCCATCGGCAAAGGCGCAGACGGTGGCATGAGGGACGCGCAGTCCATGCTAGATCAGCTCGTCGCCTTCTGCGGCAATACCATTCGCGAGCAAGACGTGCTGGATGTTTTTGGCTTTACCGCCATGGAGACCGTGGTGCAGCTCGCCCAGCAGCTTCTTGAAAGCGATACCGTCAGCGCCCTCCAGCTCGTGCATGATACCTGTGAGGCCGGCAAAGACCTCAGCAAGCTCCTGGCGGACCTCATCCAGCACTTCCGCACCCTCCTCGTCAGCCAAGCTGACCCAGAAACAGGCGCCGAGGATCTTTCCCCAGAGATCGCCGAGCGCGTCGCCGCCCAGTGCCAGATGGCCACCACGGAGCAGCTCCTGCGCGTGGTGGACGGCCTCGCGGAAGTGGATGCCCGAATGCGCTGGACCACCAACAAGCGCCTGCACCTAGAGCTAGGCGTGATCCAGGCCGTGCAGCACCTCAATGAAGTCAGCCTCAGCGATGTCATCGAGGCGCTCGACAGTGGCCCCGGCGGCCCCCTGCCCAAAGTCACCCCACGCCCGCTCCAGGTGACCAGCGCGCGCGCCGCCGCCCCTGCCACCCCCGCCCAGCCAAGCCCCGCGACCACAGCCGTGCTGCGGGAACCCGCCCCCCAAGCTGCTACCGCACCAGAGCCCGCGCCGCCCACCCCGTCAGTCCCGACCGCCACGGTCCCTAGGGAAGCAGCCCCCGTGGCACCTGAGGCAGAGGTTGATCTCAATCTCACACAATTCTGGCCAGACTACATTGAGGCCGTGCAGCAACGCCGCGCCTTGATCGTGGACTGGCTCAAAGTCGGCACTGCCCTCTCCTGCACACGCGGAGTTCTGAAAATCGGCTTTCCCACCACCGAAAACCACGCTCGGGACAGCCTGAACCGTGAGAATCAGAAAAAATTTCTCGAGGCCGTGGCCTCCGAGATCGCAGGCAGCCCTCTTCGGCTTGAGCTCGTGATTGATGCCAGCTTGGCCCCCCCCTTAGCCAGTGAGATGGGCTTTGATCTCCTAGACATGCCTGCGGCCAAGCCCCCTGCCCCCGCCAAGGCAGTTTCCCCGCCCCCCTCCCCCCCCCCCCCCCCC
>JAIWOJ010000067.1 GCA_020216965.1 Prosthecobacter sp. | reverse complement strand
CTTCAAAGAAGGCGACCACATCACGGCGGTGATGAAGGGCGGGAAGGTGGTGTTTGAGAAAGGGTGATCCGCTCCTGCCTTGTGCACCGCCACGGCACCGGCTTCTTTCCGTCGGCTCAATGACCTTCAGGAACCCGTCCACCGCCAAGTCGGCGGCAGCCTCGACCGGCTGCCGGTGCTGAAACGTCTCGAAAAGCTGCGCCAGAGTGCCGTGAGGCTCCGCAGCGATCAAAGCGTCACTCTTCAAGCCGATGGACACCCCGTTCGAAAAACTCTGGGTGCGCCTCGCTGACCATGGCGTGCAATTCATCATCCGCGGGATTTTCAGCAGCTTGCTCAGGCTTTGGAACAGGTGGTCAGCGTCCAGAGGCACCGAGTGGGGCGATTTCCGCCTTGAATTGAGCAGGGCTTTCTGATGGGGTGTCTGGAAAAGACGCCCCATGAAACTGAGCCCTGGAAGATGCTGCCTTGCTGGTCTGTGTATTGGCATTGTGATGACAGCAGGGGTACTCGGCTGGCTCTTGATCGGCCGTGGCGATGCGCCTGAGGAGGGCTCGGGCAAGACCTCCCGCAGTCCGGTTCGGAAAGTGGCGGGTACGGGCCAGGTTTCTGCGAAGACGATGCTTGGGGAGGAGGATGGATCTTGGGGAATCGACTGGTCTAGGGTGCCTGCGGTGCCGGTGCAGCTAGGGCCATTCCAGGAGCGGTTGCTGAAAGATGCTGATCTGCTGCAGCGGCGTCGGATTGAGGCAGCAAAGGGGATGCCTGCGCGTGAATTGCGGCTCTGGCGGACGGATTTCAAGCATCCGCTGGTGCGGGAGGAATCGTGGCTGCTGCGGGATGCACAGGGGCGGGAAGTCGTCGTGCGACGTGAGTTTTCCGTGGCGGACCATGTGATGGTGCGCTTCCCGGAGGCGATAACGGCGGATGAGGTGCGCGCCTGGGCGGGAAAAAAGGGGCTGAAGCTACGGCAAGCGCTCCAGACGGCACCGGTCTGGCTGGTGGCTGCACAGGGTGGTGCCACGCTGGACACGGCGGAGGGGATCCTCCGCGCTTTTCGGGAGGATTTCCCCACGGTGGGCCAGGCTGTGGCGGAGAGGGATTTTTTGGTTTTTCCGACGCTGCTGCCAAACGATCAGTCCTTTTCTGACCTATGGGGCATGAACAATACGGGCAAGACGGGCGGTGTGCCAGATGCCGACATTGACGCGCCGGAGGCATGGGACTTGGCGACGGGATCGCGCGAGGTGCTCGTGGGGGTCATCGACACGGGGATCGACCGGCTGCACCCAGACCTGACGGCAAATCTATGGTCCAACCCACGCGAGGTCGCTGGCAATGGGGTGGATGATGATGGCAATGGCTTTGTGGATGATGTGCATGGGTGGGATTTTTTTGCCAATGACAATGACCCTACGGATGAAAACAACCATGGTACGCATTGCGCGGGGACGATTGGGGCCGTGGGAAACAATCTCAACGGCGTGGTGGGGGTGTGCTGGCAGGTCTCGTTGGTGGGCATCCGTTTTTTAGGGCCAAATGGGGGCACGACTTCCGATGCGGTGGAAAGTGTGAACTACGCCCGTAGCCTGGGGGTGAATCTGACCTCAAACTCCTGGGGTGGGGGTGGCTACAGCGCCCTGCTGCAGGGGGCGATCCAGGCCGCAGAGGCGGCGGGGCAGCTCTTTGTGGCGGCGGCGGGCAATGATGGGCAAAACACGGATCTGCTGCCAAATTATCCTTCAGGCTACCCGCTGGCGGGCATCGTGGCAGTGGCAGCTAGCACGGACCGCGATGCGAGGGCGACTTTTTCTAACTTTGGCGCGGCATCGGTGGACTTGGCAGCCCCTGGGGCTGGCATTTACAGCACGATCCGGGGGGGGGGGTATGCGAGCTTCAATGGCACGTCGATGGCGACGCCGCATGTGGCAGGGGCAGCGGCGCTGCTGCTGAGTGTCGCGCCAGGGCTGCCGCCGACGGAGGTGAAATCACGCCTGATGTCCACGGTGGATGTGCTGCCAGCCTTCAGTGCCACGACGGCAGCGCGGGGCAGGCTGAACCTGGCACGGCTGATCCAGCAGTCCGCAGGCCCGCGGCCCCTCGCCCAGGTGACGGAGATTCGAGAGGCAGCCGGGGGTGGCAATGGGGATGGCGTGCTGAATCCTGGAGAGACGCTGGACCTTTACCTACGGGTGACGAACCGCGGCACGGAGACGGCTGAAAATGTGAACGTGCGCATCGCGCCAGTGGCAGCGGCCTCAGCCTTTACGGTACTGCGTGGTGAACAGCCTGCGGGCACGTTGCAGCCTGGGGCAGTCTTCACGGCCCCGATGCCCCTGCAGGTGCGTTCCGCGTCCAGCGCGGCCACGCCCCTGGCGGAGGAGCTGGAGATCACGCTGACCTATGGGACGACGCTGCCGCGCACGCTGACGCAGCGGCTGTCTCTCTATCTGCTGACCTCCTCCTATGTGGAGGGCCGGGTCACCGATGCGACGACTGGGGCAGCGCTCCCTGGGGCGGTGGTGCGGCTGGCGGGCCCATCGGTGGTGACGGCCACGACGGATGCTGATGGAGGCTACCGCGTGCTGGCCACGGATGGAGCCTACCAGGCGACGGCGGCGGCGGCGGGGCTTTTGACCTCTGCACCGGTGTCCGTGACGGTGCCGCCGGGGCGCACTGGGGTGAATTTCAGCCTAGGTAGGCCGCAGCTTTCGATCTCCCCCCCCATGGTGCAGGCGAATCTTTACACAGGGCGGGCGGAGACTCGCCGCCTGGAACTGCGGAATCAAGGCAGTGCCGCGCTGACGTGGAGCCTGCGCCTAGCGGGCCAACCCCCGGTCTCAGGTGCCACATCGCTGCTAACGATGCTGCCGGAGCGCGTGATCGCACCTGGCCGGGAGGATGGGGACACGGGGCCGCGTTGCTTTTTCAAAGATGCTCACCAGGAGCGGCTGCCAGCTCTGAACGCGCCCCTGGGCAGCCTGACGGGGGTGACGGTGGGCCTGATCGCCACGGCATGGGATCGTGCGGTGCTGCTGGCAGACCTGCAGGAGCGCGGGGCGGCGATCGTGACGCTGACGCCGCCCTTGACGGCCTCGGTGCTGGCTGGGGTGGATGTGCTGCTGGTAGATGATGCCATCCGCACGATGAGCACAGATGACATCGCACAAGCACGCGCCCGAGTGGCAGGGGGCATGGGTCTGCTATGTGAGGCAGATGATGCGGCATCCGTGGCGACGGTAAATCAGCTTTTCCAGGGCACGGGCATCACGGCGGCCTATGAGGGCTTTCGGGATGTGACCTTCACAGACATCCGCCCACACCCGATGACAGCGGGCATTGCTCGATTGGTGCAGGTCTCTGTGGGTGCTTCCGCCACGGCAGCAGGGCAGGCGCAGGTGCTCGTAGGGGCAGGGGCTGGCCGCGCCCATGCGGCGCTGGCGCGGCTGGGCCAAGGGGTCATGCTTTTCGCGGGCAATGAGATCACCGATGAGGCGAATTTTGTCAGCGGAGATGGACGCCGTTTTGCCAACCAAGTGGTGGAGGGGCTTGCTGCTGGGCCCGCGTGGCTATCTGCCAGCCCGCTCTCTGGCACGCTGCCACCGGGGCTCTCCCAGGTGGTGGATCTGCGGCTGGACCCTGCGCAGGCGGCCGTGGGCAGCCAGACAGCTTACGCCCTTTTTGAGACCAACATCCCAGATGAGGGCACCCGTGTGGTGCCTGTCGATCTCCATGTGGCTGATGCGCCAGAAATGACACTGTCTGCCGCAGAGTTGGACTTTGGCACAGTGATCGAAGGGCAGCCGACGACGATGAACCTGGTGGTGAGAAACACCGGCACGCTGGATCTGCGGGTGGACCGTGTGACGGTGACTGGCGCGGACGCGAGCTTTTTCCAGGTGCCTCTGCTGGAGCCCTTCACGCTCGCACCAGGAGGTTCACGGGAGATCGCGGTGGCACTCACGGTGACGGCACCGCTGCGGCTGGTGCAGGCTGATCTGGTGCTGGGGAGCAATGACCCCCTGCGGCCGATCATCGCGGTGCCACTGCGCGGCCAGCGCCAAAGGGCACCGGATGGGCTGGTGAGTCCAGCACGAATCAGCCTGCGCATGCGCGAGGGTGAAACGTCCGCGGCTGTCCTTAGCCTGCGGAACCGTGGCCGGGGGCCGCTACGCCGGCAGGCCAGCCTGACGGCAGCCGCTGGCGGCAGCCCCCTGTGGGCCACGGTGCCAGGCATCTCCGGGGTAGTGAATGCGGGTGCCACTGGGCAGGTGAAAGTGCTCGTGGATGCGTCTGCCGCAGGGCCAGGGGAGCAAGAGACGACGCTGGTGCTCACCACCAATGATCCTGACACGCCCGTGATGCGGGTGCCGATTCAGATCATGGTGCAGGCGCTGCCTCTGCCACGCTATGCACCGACCTTTGAGGCTGAAGAGCTGGCCGTGGGGCAGACGGGGGCATTCCAGATCCCGGTATGGAATGATGGCTCCGCCCCGCTGCTGCTGGGGCCAGGGGTGGTGATCTCTTCCGCTTTCCGCATCACCACGCGTTTTCCCATCTCAATACCGGCTGGGGAATCGCGGATGCTTGACTTTCAGTTCGTGCCTAGGGCTGCGGGGCGGCTGGCTGGTACGGTGCTGGTGGCGACGAATGCACGCACGGGGCCGCTTTTCATCCGCCTCACTGGCCAGGCACGGCTGGGGCCAAGGTTGGCAGTAGCGCCGACAACGATGAGCCTGACGCTAGCCCCCGGCGCTGAGCTGGTGCGCTGGCTACGGGTGACGAATACGGGAGATCGTGAGCTAGACTGGGATGTGGCGCTGGAGAGCGAGACTCCCTGGCTAGATCTGGAAGGTGAGGCTGCGGTGCTGGCCCCGCGTCAGTCCACCCAGATCGCCCTGCGCCTCCGCTCTGCTGAGCTGCCTGCTGGCACCCATACGGCGGCGGTTTTGCTGACGCGGGCGGATACGGGCGCAGTCACCCGTGTGCCCGTGCGCATCACCGTCCGCGCCGGGGCAGCCCTGGCCCTCACTCCGCGCCAGATCCACCTACCACAGGCCTGGGCTGGGCATGTGGAGCAGTCTGCCTTTCGCTGTGAAAATACGGGAAACCTGCCGCTGACGCTGCGTGCCATCCGCCCCAGCCACCAACGCCTGGCTCTGCTGGATGCTGCGGCTGGGCTGCCTGTGGTCTTGCAGCCTGGGGAGGGGCTGGATGTGGGCTTTACTTTTACCACGAACACGCTGGGGCGCTATGCGGATGCCTTTTTCATCACCACAAGCCTAGACCCTGCGCGCCCCGTGCGGCTGCCGGTGACTGCGGTCGTGTCAGAGGCACCCCTGCTGCGCGTCATGCCTAACCGTGTGGACCTGGAGGTGCCGCCAGGAGAGGAGGCAGGGGCGACCCTTTCCCTGACAAACACGGGCGGAGACGTGCTGGAGTGGACGGTCAGCCCACGGGATGGCACTGGCCCGGCTAAAGATCTGCCCGCTGTGCTAGCGGCGGCACAGGCTTCACCGACGCTGCTGACCGGGCTGCTGCCTGCGGCGCACGCACTCACGGAGGGGGTCACGGGCAGCATGATCGCGGACGGCGGTGCGGGCATGTTCATGCAGGGCAACCGCATCTCGACAGACCTCGCCCCAGGACAGTTCCTAGCCTACGCTGACGGCGTGGTGGCTAGCTCAGCCACGACCGGGGTGCAGGGTAGCTATTTCACCCGCAAAAGCGGCCCGCTGTGGATGCTGGCAGCAGACCTGGATGGTGCCTCCCGCTTTACCATCAGCGGCGGGCTGGGTGCCCCTAGCACGGCCAGGGTCACAGGCGGCAGCCTGACGCGAGTGGTGGCAGGGGTGAGTTACCGCGGCTTTTACAAGCGCGTGGTCGGCACGCCTGTGCCCTCAGTGCATCACCTCATCATCCTAGAGGATCGCCCTGGCCTGGCGCAGGTCTTTGATGCGGAGAACCCAGGGAGCGATTTTCATGAGGTGACAGGGCTGACAGGGCGCACACGGGTGTATTACCTGATGTTCGGCCTAACCAGCCCCCAGTCTTATCCAGAGACCTCCCTGAGCCTGCTGATGGACACTTTTCTGCGCCAGATGGTGCATCAGGAATCGGCTGACTGGCTGCTGCTAGGGCAGGCCGCAGGCAGTGTGACGACAGGGCAGACGGCCTCACTGGACCTGCTGCTGAGCCCAGCGCAGTTGCTGGCTGGCACTTACAGCACGGTGCTGCGCTTTGCCACGAATAGCCCCGTCACGGCGGCGGTCGATGTGCCGGTGACGATGCGCCTACCAGCACGCCCACAGATCACGCTGGCTCCCGTGCGTTTTGATTTTCCGGAGACTTTTGTCGGCACTTCCTCCGATCTGGTCTGCACCCTACGGAATCCAGGCAATGAAACACTGCTGATCTCTGCCATCCAGCCCAGCCTCCCTGCCTACGAGGTCACAGGTGCCACTTTGCCCATGGCAGTCCCTCGAGGGGGCGTGGCGGTCTTTCGATTGCGTTTTCGCCCCACGGCGGCCTCCGACCTGCCTGGGGAACTGCTCATCACCTCCAACGCCTACGGGCGCGCCGAGTGGCGGCTGCCCATCACCGGCCGTGGGCTGCGCGGCCCAGTCATGAGGGTACTCTCTGGCGACATCACCGCCACGCTTGAGCCTGGTAGCACCAGCCAGCATGGGCTGAGGGTGGAAAATCAGGGCGATGCTCCGCTATCCTGGTCTGCGGCCCCATCCGCCAGCCTCACAGCTCTAGCAGCGCTCTCCCCTGCCTCTGGCCTGGTGCTGGCTGGAACGGCGCAGGAGCCTCTGCTGAGCCTCATCACCACCGCCACGACACCGCCTGGCAGTTATGCAGGATGGATGCGTGTGTCTGGGAATGATCCGCTGACGCCATACCAGGATATCCCGGTGAACCTCACGGTAAATTCACGGCCGCGTGGGGAGCTGAACCGCGCTGATCTGGCCTTTGGTAGCACAGTCGTGGGCAGCTCTGCTACTGGCGTGGTCACGGTCAGCAACGTGGGCAATGCCCCGCTGCGCGTCGATGGCTGCACCATCACCGACCCAGCCTTTTCCATCACCGGCACATCCTTCCCCTTCACGCTAGCCGTCGGTGCCAGCCGCTCAGTTTCGGTGATTTTCACCCCGACAGCGGCAGCAACGATCCAGGGTGAGCTGCGCTTTGCCACGGCCTCCCCTGCCCTGCCAAACACGCTGGTGCTGCGGGTCTCAGGCCAGGGGCTGCTACCTCCTGTACTGGCTGCCCAGCCGCTAGGGGGCATCCAGGTGGCTCTGAAAAAAGGGCAGACCCTGAGCACAGCCGTAACGGTGCGCAACGAGGGCGGTTCCACGCTTCTGTGGCAGGCATCAATCACGGATAGGTCCACACCCGCAGGCTTGCTGGAGGATGTGCGTCTGCGGTTCAATAACGCGCACCAGGCCATCTTGGCCCAGATCCAAGACCCGTATCTTTTTGAGGAGGGAATCACCGGCACCTACATTCTTGATGGGGGCAGTGACATGTATGATCTGGGCAATGACTTGGGCACAAACCTTGGCAGCTCAATCCCCTACAGTGACCAACAAGTCGCTACCGCCCCACAGCTAGGCACAGGCGGCTCTTACTTCACCTGCAAACAACCTGGGCTGTTCCTTTTCACCGCAGACCTCGGGCCTGAGGTGAACTCCTTCAACATCACGGGCAACCTGGGAGCAGATGGCTCTGGCACGACCTCCACCGATGTGCTGGAGCGCAGCCATCGCGGGCGTGACTATGTCGCATATTTCAAAAGTGTGTCTGATGCCGGAGATCCTTCCGTGAATCATCTCATCATCGTCGAGCGCCGACCCGGCCTTTCCCGCACCTACAGCAGCAACACGGACCGCGATGACCACACCGTGCATGGCCTATCCGGCGGGCGTCTCTATTACTTACTCTTTAGCAGGCAGAGCGGTCTCCGCGTGAGCACCGAGATGGCAGGCCAGGTCTTGGATACATTTTTAGATCAAGTGGCACTACCGCCTACGCTGGACTGGGTGACTGCGAGCCCCACGAGCGGCTACCTCCAGCCCTCTGCCACGGCCCAGGTGCAGATCACCCTCCAGACGCAGCCACTGGCACTGGGCCAACACAGCGCCAAACTACGCCTCCAGGGGAATGCGCCAGGCGCTGAGCCACTGGACATCCCGATCCAACTCACCGTGGAGGAGCCGGACATGCTCACCAGCCCAGCGTGGCTAGAGCTGCTGAAAGTGGAACATCCCACGGCGGCCAGCGCGCAGCTCACCTTGACGGCACGCACAGGGCAGTCCTCAGCCTGGACGGCGACCAGCAGCGCCCGATGGCTGGTATTATCCAAAACCAGCGGCATAGGCTCTGACGTCATCCAGATCCAGGCAGGAGCGAA
>JAIWOJ010000066.1 GCA_020216965.1 Prosthecobacter sp. | reverse complement strand
CGCAGCCCCGCCGAGCTGGTCTGGGTGCCCAAAAATGCCTGGGGCAATCTCGGCGGCAGCCTGCTCAACCTCAGCTACGGCACCGGCAAGATCTTCATCGTGCCGCATGAGGAGGTGAACGGCCAGTGGCAAGGCGCGGTGTGCGAGCTGCCGATGCCCGCCTTTGCCACCGGCATCATGCGCGGCCGCTTCGGCCCCGATGGCGCGCTCTACACCTGCGGCATGTTCGCCTGGGCGGGAAATGCCACCAGCCCCGGCGGCTTTCACCGCATCCGCCGCGGCCCTGAGCCGACACAGCTACCCCTCAAAGTTCACGCATCCAAGGGCACGCTTGCCTTGACCTTCAGTGACCCGATTCATGACACTCGGTCAGCCCTGAAGGTGTGGTCTCTCAAACGCAGCAAAAAGTACGGCTCGGCGCACATCGATGAGCACCCTCTGACCATCCGCCGCGTGAACCTCAGTGAGGATAAAAAAACCATCACCCTGGACGTTCCTGAGCTTGCGCCCACCTGGTGTTATGAACTGAAAATCGGGGAAAAGGTGCTGCATGGCACCCTTCATCAAATCTCGACAGACTGATTCAGGTGGGTTTTCTCAAGCCTCTTCGATTCCTTCATGAAACCCCGACACATCCTCCTCAGCTTGCTCTTCGTCTCCGCAGGTAATGCGGAAACCATCACCCTCGAAGCCGAGAGCTTTGCCAAGCAGTCCCTCACCGACAAACGTCGCTGGGAGATCAAGACCGAGCTTCCAGGTGCCAGCGGAGCTGCCTACATCCAGGCATTGCCAGACACACGGCAATCCCACGCCGACAAACTCATCCAAGGCGAAAACTTCACCGATACCCCCGGCCAGATGGCCGTGCTGGAGTATCCCATTGAGGTCATAGAAGCTGGCCGGTACTTCGTCTGGGCTCGTACCTGGTCTGCAAACAGCGAGGACAATGGACTGCACTTCGGCCTGGATGGTCAGTGGCCCGAAAGCGGCAAACGCTGGCAGACCGTGGAAAAAGGTGCCTGGCACTGGGACTGCAAGCAACGCACGCCCGACGAACACGAGGGCGTGCCCATGCAGCTCTGGCTGGACATTGCGCAACCCGGCAAGCACACCCTTATGCTCTCCATGCGCGAGGACGGTGCCGCCGTGGATCAGATCCTGCTCGTGAGTGATGCCGCCTTCCGGCCGCCCTGTGTGTCTTACGAGAGGCCCGTCCGATCAAACCCATCCGCCCGGTCTGCGCCCATTCAACGCCAGCCCGATGGAGACGCCAGCATCACCCTCTCCGGCGAACTCAAACAATGGCACAAGGTCACGCTCAATCTCCAAGGCCCCTTTTCGTGGGAACTCGATGGAAATCCCATGGGTGAAAAAGGCATCACGCTGCCCAATCCCTTCACCGACTTCGCTTTCAACGTCACCTTCACCCACGAAAGCGGCGCACCCAGCTACACGGTGCCCGGCTACTTTGCCGCCGATGGCAATGCCGCGAACTCTTCCGCAGACTCCGGCACCGTCTGGCGCGCCCATCTTTCCCCCGACAAGCCCGGCAAGTGGACCTTTGCCACCTCATTCACCATGGGCAAGCACGCCGCGCTCGACGGCGGTGGCAAGCCCATCTCACCTTATCACGGCAAAACCGGCTCTTTTGAAATCAACCCCAACGACAAAACCGGTCGCGATTTTCGCGCCAAAGGCCGCCTGCAATACGTCGGCAAGCACCATCTCCAGTTCGCGGGCTCCAAGGAGTATTTCCTCAAAGCTGGCCCCGATGCGCCAGAGACGCTGCTCGCTTACACCGACTTCGACAACACCCACGCGCGCAAAGTCAGCGTGCCGCTCAAGACCTGGCAGCCTCATGTCCAGGACTGGAAGCCAGGCGATCCCACCTGGCAAAACGGCAAGGGCAAGGGTCTCATCGGCGCGCTCAACTACCTCGCTGCCAAGGGCCTGAACGTCTTCTCCTTCCTCACCTACAACGCCGGTGGCGATGGCGACAACGTCTGGCCCTTCACCGACCGCGATGACAAGCTGCACTACGACTGCTCCAAGCTCGATCAATGGGGCATGGTCTTTGACCACGCCACCGCGCGCGGCCTCTACCTCCACTTCAAGCTCCAGGAAAACGAGCTGGACGACGAACGTCTCGGCATGAACCGCAAACCTGGCAAAAAGAAGGAAGCCCTCGATGGCGGCAAACTCGGCCCCGAGCGCAAACTTTACTGCCGCGAGCTCATTGCCCGCTTCGGCCACGCGCTCGCTTTGAACTGGAACATCGGCGAGGAAAACACCCAGAGCACCGACGAGGTCCGCGCCATGGTGAAATACCTCCACGACACCGATCCCTACGATCATCCCATCGTCATCCATACCTTCCCCCCGCAGCAGGACGAAGTCTATACGCCCCTGCTCGGCGCCGCCTCCGGTCTCACCGGTGCCTCTTTGCAAAACGGCTGGAACCAAGCCCACCAGCGCACGCTGAAATGGATCACAGAATCCGCCAAGGCAGGGCACCCCTGGGTCGTCGCCAATGACGAGCAAGGCGGAGCCGACACCGGCGTGCCACCCGACCTCGGCTACCAGGGCTACGACGGCAAGGTCGATGGCAAGACCATCCAAAGCCCGGATGACATCCGCAAGCACACCCTCTGGGGCACCCTCATGGCCGGTGGTGCTGGCGTGGAATACTACTTCGGCTACAAGCTGCCGGAAAACGACCTCCTGTGCGAAGACTTCCGCAGCCGCGACAAGAGCTGGGACTATTGCCGCATCGCGCTCGATTTCTTCCGCCAGCAAAACATCCCCTTCCAAGACATGCAAAACGCCGACGCCCTCATCGGCAATCCGAAGAACGAAAACAGCAAATACTGCCTCGCCAAGCCCGGCGAACTCTACCTCGTCTATCTCCCCAAAGGCGGCAGCACCGACCTCAAAACGGAAGGCAGCTATACCCTCACTTGGTTTAACCCCCGCGATGGCAAATCCCAACCCTCAGGCAACTTCACCGGCCAACTCACCGCCCCCGACACCAACGACTGGCTGGCGGTCATCGACCGTCAAAAAGATGGTCGGCAAAAAGAATGACAAAACGCTTCAACTCCATCTTTCTGACGCCAATCTTTCTGACGCCAATCTTTCTGACGCCAATCTTTTTGACGCCAATCTTTTTGACGCCAATCTTTTTGACGGCCCAACCTCATGCCCATCCACCGCAGCACAGAAACGATTCGCCCGACTCAAGCCGAGTTCGGGCAGATCGCTTACGACGTGATGGCCTGCGCATACGGCATCCACAAAGACTTCGGCCGCTTCTTTGACGAGACAGTTTACAAAAAGGAACTCGCCGCACGGCTGCCCGGCATGGAGCTAGAGCTGCCCGTCAGGGTGTCCCATGGCAGCTTCTCTAAAACCTACAAACTCGATGTTCTCGCCCACCGACGTGGCGTCTTCGAGTTCAAAGCAACAGACGGCATCGCTCGCAGACCATCAACTACCTTTTGCTCTTCGATCTCCCCCACGCCAAAATCATCAACATGAGACCCGAAAGCGTGGGGGAGGAGTTCGTCAACTGCCACCTGCGTCTGGAAGACCTCAAAAGCCCATCGATCGAAACTGCAGGCTTTGATTCCTCCATTGCTGGGGCATCCTTTTTTCATGACCAGCTCTTGGCCTTTGTCGGTGATTGGGGAGCGGGGCTTGATACAGGACTTTATGAAGAGGCGCTGACCCATTTCCTCGGAGGCGAGGAGCGTGTTCTGCTCCCGGTTCCCGTGCTGGGTGCCAAAGGGCACCTGCATGACCAAAAAATGCGACTTCTTGCACCAGAAGTCGCTTTCAAGCTCACTTCGTTTCCGAGCCGACTCCAAGCTTTCGAGACTCACGCCCGGCGACTTCTCCAACACAGCCGTCTTGAAGCCATCCACTGGGCGAATATCACCCACAGCCATATCAACTTCCGAACGATTTGTTAATAGGTTGGCCATCAAAAAGATGTGCGGCAAAACAATGAATACACTTTTCAGCTCCATTTTTCTGACGCCAATCTTTTTGACGGCCCCACTCATCCCTTCCGCCGCAGCCTTGCACGTTTATCCACCCGTGCCTGGCCTTGCTGCCTCTGAGCACTACACCGTTCGTATTCGGCAACCCGGTGGCGATTGGCAGAGTGCTTTCGCGTGGCAGACGGCTTGCAAGAAAGAAGCAGGCTACTTTGAGCACCTCGAAGGCTGGACGCACACCTATGTGAACTTTGAAACATCAGGTGCCGTGGAGGTCGAGATCAGCCGGGTGAACAGTCAGCCAATCCGCAGCGCGGTGGTGCACCCAAAGCACAAAACCTCGGCCAGCACCGTGAAGGATGGCAAAGCCATCGTGAAGCTCGAAAAGCCCTGCCTCGTCGCAGTGGACATCGACGGGCAGATGGATAGCCAGGACACTGGCAAGGGCTACAAAGGCCCGCCGATCCACACCATCTCGCTTTTCGCCAATCCGCCGCTCGCTGGCAAACCGCATCCCGATGCTCCCGGCGTGCGCACCGTGAAACCCGGCGAAAAGCCACCTGCCGATGGCGATTGGAGCACACTCTATTTCTTGCCCGGAGTGCATGACATCGGCGCGGCGTTTCCCGTTCATGCCGGACGGCACTACTACATCCCGGGCGATACCATCGTGTATGGCTCCTTCCACAATCCCGAATGGAAGAACGGTCATGACATCCGCATCTTCGGCCATGGCACACTCTCCGGCGCACGGTTGAAACATGCGGATGCGCTTCCCAAGCTCTTCGCCAGCAACAAGAGCCGCAAGCCCATCGAGATCTTCGGTGCAAAAGACACCCAGGTGGAAGGCATCACCGTGGCGGACTCGGCCAACCACTCCATCATGCTCATCCATCCGCATGAGCCTGAGCACCCGAACGCCGTAACGTGGACCAAAATCTTCACCTGGCGGGCGAATGGCGATGGCATCAATCCCTTTGGCAACACGCTGATTGAGGACTGCTTCCTCCGCACTCAGGACGACTCGCTCTATGTGAACGGCCTCGGCATCCGCCGCGTGGTGCTGTGGAATGACGCGAATGGCTCCTCTTTTGTCCTCAGCAGCATCCCGCAGCGCAAACTCATTATTGAGGACTGCGATGTGATTTACTCACGCGCCACATGGCACAAGTGGAGCGGAGGCCGCGTCTTCAACATCCGTGGCGAGAACAACGAGCCCGGCGGCGAGGGCGTCATCTTCCGCAACATCCGCATCACCGACCCGCGCCCCACGCTCCAGCAGTTCTTCCTCTGCATGACGGTGCCCGAGCCTTACGGCGATGCAAAAAGCAAACCCGGCGACCTCTCCGGCATCCTGTTTCAAAACATCCACATCGCCGCCCCCAGCGTGCTTGGCGAGCCCCAACTCCTCTGGGGCCAAAAAGACGCCCGCATCCGCAACCTGACCTTTGAGAACCTCACCATCGGCGGCAAACCCGTCACAGATGCGTCCTTCTTCAAGACGAACGAGTTCGTAGATGGCCTGAAGTTGAGACCCTGATGATCCGTTGATGCTGTTATCATTAGGCAGGATAGCTTGCCAACAGAAGGCAGACAGCAGAATGTCATTAGAAGTAGTTCACTCATTCTGTTGCCAAATCTGACTTCACGGCACGATCGCGACGCGCAGCCTGGCGAACTCCCGTTGCGGACTGCCGGGTGTGAAGGCAATGGCGCTACTAGTGAGCTTAGCCGCTTGATCTGGCTCGATCACTGCTGATAGTTGCCTTGCGGGTTGTGATAGGAATGACACGCGCCAAGTTGAATGTTCCTCAATCCCCATCCGTGAGAGAACTTCACTCGCGAATCATCTCGGCAGCGGGAACGATGAGTTTTTTTGGCAAATGGTTCCGCATTCTGTGGCTATGTCGTGTCACCCGCGATATGCCGCAGTCTCTGGAACCACCATACGCCGACTTTCTCCGGCTTTACGCCCAGCATGAGGCGGCGTTGCATGTCTTTGTGAGGGCCATGCTTTCCAATCGCCAGGAGGCGGACGAGGTGATGCAGCAGGTCGTGGTCGTGCTGTGGTCCAAATTTGATCAGGCGCAGGACTTCAAGAAATGGGCCTTTGGCGTGGCGCGCTTGGAAGTGCTCCGGTTCCTGCAGGCGCGTAAGCGTGACCGGCATGTCTTTGATGAAGCACTGCTGCATCGCCTAGCAGACCGCGCGGCTTTGCACGCGCCGGAAGTGGCCTCGCGCCGTGAGGCACTGGACGGTTGCCTGGAAAAGCTGCCCGCCGCGCAGCGGGAGCTCGTGCTCACCGCCTACACCAAGGGAACCCGCATGGATGAGCTAGCCACCCACCGCGGCCAGACACCGATGGCGCTTTATAAACTGCTGCAGCGCATCCGGCAGGCTCTGCTGGACTGTGTGGAGCGCACCCTAGCCGAGGAGGCCACCGCATGAACATGGATTGGAACGAACTCATTCAGAAACACCTCTCCGGCCTCGCCACGGAGGCGGAGTCCCGGCAGCTCGCCGCCGAACTCAAGACCAACGACGCCCTGGCCGATCTGTATGTGAAACACATCGCTCTTGACGTGGCGCTCGAATGCAAGGCGGACGCCACCGATAGCGCTCGGGCACTCATCACGACGCCGGTTTCGCGCACCCAAACGCCCTGGTATGCCTGGCGTCCTCTCACGGCGGCAGCAGCGGGTATTGTGTTGGGCATCCTCTGCACCTCCGTGGTATTCGGGTATGTGACGGAACGTGCGTCGCAAGGGCTGCCTATCCCGGTCTTCGATCCCGGCTTTGAAGGTGCCAAGCCCCTGGACACAGGGCTGCCTCATGGGGCGGATGAGTGGGGCGGGCGCTCCGTCGCCGTGGTGCCAGCCGAGAATGGAGTGCGGCCTTTGAATGGGCGGCAGATGCTGCGTTTGCAGCCTTCTGAGCTGAATGAGAAAGATGCAAATCATTATGCCCATGCATATCAGGTGCTCGACCTGCGCCCCTTGGCTTTAGGCGTTCAGTCCGGTGCCATGGAGGTGCTTGTATCCGCCTCCTTCTGCACCGCTCCGAGTTCGGCAAAAGCGCGCAACTGCATCCGCATTTACGCACTCAAGGAGCCGCCTGCATCGGTCACAGAAAACTTTTGGTCAAAAGACGAGGATGCTGGGGTCATCTCTCTCACACAGCGGTTCGAGATTGCATCTGGAGATGATGGCTGGCGCGTCTTTTCCGCTAAAATGCCCCTGCCCCAAGGCACCCAGAGCCTCGTGATCATTTTCTCGGCGACCTCGCCTAAACTCGAGCCGCCGTCTGCTTCAGCCAGCTACCTTGATGACGTGCAGGCCATACTTTCCAAGACGCCCGACAAGCTTCATCCATGAAACATACCCTGCTCACTCTGGCTTTGCTCTTCTGCCTCGCTGCCCTCTCCTGGGCAGAGACCGTTCGCCTCTACTTTGATCCAGCCACGCCGCAGATCGCTTTTGCTGCCAGTGACATCCGGGCAGCACTGGAGAAACACAAGTACACGGTAGAAAGCGCTGAGCTCGCCACATTGTCCAAAACTGCGGCAGGCAAAAAAATCGTCATCGCCATCCACAAGGTCAACGAGATCCCAGTCACCGTCTCGGACGAACAAGCCTACGCCATCCGCAGCACCAACGTGCCGGACCTCAGCTACTGGGTGATCGGCGGTGACGCGGTCGGGGCCATGTATGGCGGGCTGCAAGTGGCGGAAAACATCACCTTCAAAGGCATGACCGAGGCCATTAACGAAGACGATGCCCCGCACCTAATGAATCGTGGCATCAAGTTCAATGTCCCGCTCGATAAGGAAGCGCCCACTTACTTTTACGACTCACGCGGCACGGCTAACCGACTGGCCATCCGGCATGTGTGGGACATCACGTTTTGGAAGACATGGTTCGATGAGATGGCGCGGCACCGCTACAACGTGCTCTCGCTGTGGAACCCGCATCCCTTCACTTCCATGCTGAACATGGAGGACGAGTATCCCGGCATCGCCATCCAGGGCGTCACCGGCTTTGATAATGAAGGCAACGAGACGCGGATCAACGACTGGAGCATCGACCAAAAAATCGCCTTCTGGCAGGAGGTGATGAAATACGGGCACGAGCGCGGCTTCCGCATCTTTGTCTTCACTTGGAACATTTTCCTCTCCACCGCTGAGGACAAACACGGCGTCGGCGAGGGGCCGCAGAATCCACAGACGCGCACTTATCTGCGCAAATGCACCCGCAAGCTGCTGGAAACCTATCCACACCTCACCGGCATCGGCTTCACTGCCGGGGAAAACATGGACACGGACGACACCGACCTCAAAGAAGAGTGGGGCTGGGACACTTACGGGCGCGGCACCTATGAATATGCCAAGGAGCACCCAGACCGGCACATCACCTTCATTCACCG
>JAIWOJ010000065.1 GCA_020216965.1 Prosthecobacter sp. | reverse complement strand
GGGGTGACACCGGCGACGAGCTGGGTGCCGTAGTCCAGGGAGGCCTTGGCGTGGCGGGAACCGAAGTCGCCCGTGATGCCTTGGACGAGGATGCGTGTGTCAGTGTCAACGAGGATGGCCATGGTGCGGTGCGTCGGGGGGGTGAAAAAATCGCCGGGGGAAAGGCGCGCCATCATAGGAGCGGCCTCCCCCCCGTCAAGAAGCGGCAGCCACTCATTTCAGGCAGGCGTGACCTGCCCGCCGTCCATGCGCAGGCGCAGTCTGCCCAGGGCGGCCGCCTCCGCGCTGGAGTGGGTGACGTGCAGCACCGTCAGCCGGTGCCGCTGCCACAGGGCGCGCAGCAGCTCCATGGCGCTGGTGCGGGTGCCCTCGTCCAGGGCAGAGAGGGGCTCATCCAGCAGCAGCACGCGCGGCCTGGCCGCCAGGGCGCGGGCCAGGGCCACACGTTGCTTTTCCCCGCCAGAGAGCGCCTCGGGCAGCCGGTCCAGCAGGTGGCCGATGCCCAGCTCGGACACCAGTTCATCGACCAGCCCCTGATCGTCCTTCAAACCGCGCATTTTCAGGGGAAAGCGGATCTGCTCACGCACTCGGGTGGCGGGAAAAAGCGCCAAGTCCTGCGGCACATAGCCGATGCCGCGCTGGCGTGGCTCCAGGTGGGTCACGTCCTGGCCATCCAGCCTGATTTTGCCCCTGCTGGGCATGCGCAGGCCGCACAGCAGCTCCAGCAGCGTGGTCTTGCCACAGCCCGTGGACCCCATGAGCACGGCGTAGCTTTCCGCAGGGATGTCCAGCGAGACCTCCCGCAGGCCAAAGCCGCCGCCGGGCGCGGTCCAGGAGATGGATTCGAGGCAGATCATGGGAAAAATCAGGTCACACGCGTTCGCCCGTGGCGCGCACCAGCACCAGCACCAGCACGGCCAGCACGATCATCGCCAGGCTGACGGCCACGGCGGAGTCCAGGTTTCCCACGCTCAGCTCCAGCCAGACGGTGGTGGGCAGCACCTCCGTCCTCATGCGCGTGGCCCCGGCAAAGACCAGGATGGGGCCGAACTCGCCCAGGCTGCGCGCCCATGAGATGCAAAAAGCCGCCAGCATCCCGCGCCGTGCCGTGGGCAGCGCCACATGCCAGAAGGCCTGGAAATCCGTGGCACCCAGCGTCAGCGCCACCTGCTCCGGCCGTGCGGACAGGTGGTCAAAGGTGCCGCGCATGGTGCGGATGGCAAAGGCCGCCGCCACGACGAACTGCGCCAGCACCACGCCCGCGACGGTGTAGGTGAGGGGGATGAGCCTCTCGATCTGCCTGCCCAGAGAGGTCTGGAAAAAGATCAGCAGGCAGATGCCCACCACCATGGGCGGCAGCACGATGGGGATGTCTAGCGCGGCATCCACCCAGGTCTTGCCGCGAAAATCCCGCCGCGCCATCAGGTAGCCGATCGGCACGGCAAAGAGCAGCGCCAACGCCGCCGCCGCCGTGCAGGTGATCAGGCTCAGCCCCGCCGCATAACGAATCTCCGGCTTCAACAGCGTCTGCATCCATGCCTGTGGCGTGCTGAAGCCAGCCGTGGCCGCGATGAGCAAGAACCAGAAGGCCAGATAACCCGCCGTGATGGCAATCAGGAGAATCCAGAAAGGGCGGCGCATCAGGAAAAGGGCTGATCTCAGAGTGGCTGGAAGAAGATGGCTAATAGGCATCACCAAGGTCTGGCGCGCCAGGTAGGGTGAGCACGCCGCTCGTGCTGTCAAACCAGGGTAAATCTTCATGCACGCCAAACACCCGAGGCCATTCGGCGGCTCCAGAGGCCAACTGGCGCTGCATTTCCCGGAAAAATCCAGCCGCCGCCGCCGCGATTTGCCCTTTGGCTAAATAGCGGCCTGCGACGGCCAGGGATGCCTCCAGAGCGACTGGAGGCAGCAAAGGCTCCAGGCCGTAGCCCAGTGCGACTGCGGCAGCCTTTGCTGCGGGGTCGATCATCAAGAGCAGCCCGTGGTTGCTACCCCCCTTCTCCACCGCACTGAAGACACCCGCGCGGTTGAAGAGCCAGAAGGCATAAATCGCAAGGCTGAGCGTGGGCGGGGGAGAGGCGGTGACCAGCATGGCCCTGAGCCCCTGAAACTGCTGCTCCAGCAGGCCCAAATCTTCCCTGAGCCGACGCATGTCTGCCTTGCTCAGCGCCTCTGCCAAATCCGTGACTAAGCCTGCCGTGGTGGGTGGCGGCCCCAGGCTGGCCTCCAGGGCTGCCAGGCTGAAGCGGCAGGCTGGGCACTCCGTGTCCGCTTCACCGTGCGGGGCATGGCAGGCCGGGCAGCGCATGGCGGTTCAGGGGAAATCAGGCGGCTTCAGGCAGCGCCACATAGGGGTCTTCATGCAGCACGGCCTTCTTTGAGCCGCGCAGCAGCTTCACCCACTCCGCCAAGCAGCCGAGGAAGATGATGGCGACAGCGCAGAGGAAGAAAGCCGTCACCACGGTGTCCACCGTGAAGTTGAACTGCTGCGCTGACCACTCTTTGAGCTGTTGCTCGGTCCCACCTGCGGCGATCTTGGCCGCAAAGGAATCTGCAGCGGCGATGAAGCCCATCTTGGGATCCTTGTCGAAGATTTTGATGTAACCGGCGCTGAAGGTGGCACTCATCAGAAAGAGCAGCGGCACGCCGGTCACCGCCAGGTAGCGGGCCTTGCCCATCTTGATCAGAATGGTCGTGCCCAGGCAGAAGGCGATGACGGCCAGCAGTTGGTTGGCGATGCCAAAGAGCGGCCAGAGCGTGTTGATGCCGCCGAGTGGATCGACCACGCCCTGATAGAGGAAGTAGCCCCAGCCTGCGACGAGCAGCGCGCTGGCAAAGACGTTCGCCGGCAGGCTCTGCGTGTTGCCCAGCGGCTTCCAGAGATTACCCATGAAGTCCTGGAGGATGAAACGGCCCACGCGCGTGCCCGCATCGATCGTGGTCAGGATGAAGAGCGCCTCAAACATGATGGCGAAGTGATACCAAAAGGCCATCCAGCTCTCGCCAAACGCGCGCGCGAACATCTGCGCCATGCCCACGGCAAAGGTCGGCGCGCCGCCCGCACGGCCAAACATGGTCTTTTCGCCGATGTCAGCGGCGAGCTTATCCATGCCTGCGACCGTGACAGGATAGCCAGCCTCCGTGATGACCCTCACCACCTGCTCAGGCGGCATGGTTTTGTTGATCCCGGCATTGATGGCGAAGTATTCGCCAGGCACCAGCGCGCAGGCTGCCACCAGGGCCATCAGCGCCACCAGCATCTCCGTCACCATCGCGCCATAGGCCACGCTGCGGATGCTGTCCTCGCGGTCCAGCATCTTCGGCGTGGTGCCGCTGGAGATCAGTGCGTGAAAGCCGGAGATGGCCCCGCAGGCGATAGTGATGAAGACAAACGGGAAAATCTTGCCGCCAAAGACAAGGCCGGTGCCGTCGATAAATTTCGTGAGCTTGGGCATTTGCAGCTCAGGAGCCACAAAGATGACCGCCACTGCCAGCACGGCCACCGTGCCGATTTTCATGAAGGTGCTGAGGTAGTCACGCGGAGCCAGTAGCATCCAGACCGGCAGCACGGAGGCCGCAAAGCCGTAGATCATGATGGACCATGCCAGCGACGTGCCGCTGAAGTCAAAAAAGGGCTCAATCCCCCATTCGCCCAGCTTGCTGCCCGCCCACACGCTGACAAGCAGGCCCACGATGCCAAAGATCGTCACATCCCTCACGCTGATCTTCAGGATGGTATGCCCGAAGCCCATCAGAAAGGCCAGCGGGATGGTCATGGCGATGGTGAAAAGGCCCCAGGGGCTCTCGGCGAGTGCTTTCACTACCACCAGACCCAGCACAGCGAGCAGGATGGTCATGATCGCTAGGATGGAAACCATCGCCACAAAGCCCACCACGGAGCCGACTTCCTCCTTCAACATCTGACCCACCGATTTCCCGCCGCGGCGGATGCTGGCAAACATCACGATGGCATCATGCACCCCACCGCCCAGCGTGGCACCGATCAAGATCCAAAGTGTGCCCGGTAGGTAGCCAAATTGGGAAGCCAGCACTGGCCCCACGAGCGGTCCCGGACCTGCGATGGCAGCGAAGTGATGGCCAAAGACCACCCACTGGTTCGTCGGCACGAAGTCCTTGCCGTCTTGCTTGGTGTGGGCGGGCGTCGCGCGCATTTTGTCTAGCACCAGCACCTTCGTCACCAGCCACTTGCTGTAAAACCGGTAAGCCACGGCAAAGGAGCACAACCCCGCCACCACGATCCACAGCGCGTTGATCGTCTCGCCTTGATGAAAAGCCGTGAAAGCAACGGAACCCGCGCCGAGAGCGGCGATGGCGAGCCAGAGAAGAATGCGGAGTGGATTGGGCATAGCGGTCGCGAGACTAGGCCGCGTCTCTTCCCCTGGCAAGGCTGGCATCGCGTGGTGCAGGTGCCCCAGTCACTGCGGTGCCTGAAATCCGGCGTTTTTTCCCAGACGATGGGCCTCCACGCCATTCACAAGATTTAGTGAACCAGCGCACTTGACGGCAGATGACCCTCCAGGCCAGTTTAGCGCTTGTGTTAAAAAATGCTCACCCATGGGCGTTTTTGAAGTCCGCAACCACCAACCATGTCCACAGCCCCAGCCCCATCGCCTGCTGCCGTGCAGGCGCTCCGCAACGCCGTCATCCGTCTCGCCGGCAACTCGCAGGACGGCATCCAGTCCATCGGCGGCATCCTCGCCCGGCTCGCGGGCCGCACGCAGCAGGATGTGATGACCTACATGACCATCCCTTCCACGATCAGCGGGGGTCCCTCCATCTTCCAGGTGCATCTCGGCAGTGGCGAGGTGCTGCATCCCGGTGATGAAAGCGATGTCCTGGTGGCCTTTTACCAGCACAGCTACGACAGCCACCTCAGCGCGCTGCGCGAGGGCGGCATCTGCTTCTACGATAGCGGCGAGGTGAAGGAGCTGAAGCACGAGCGCGGCATCCACCACATCGGCGTGCCTTTCACCCAAGCCACCATTGAGGCCATCGGCGGCAGCGCCCGTGATCGTGGCAAGAATATCTTCGTGCTCGGCATGCTCTGCGCCGTCTTCCGTCTCGATAAGGACAAGGTCGCTGGCATCCTCGCCCGCCAGTTTGGCAAAAAGGACGAAAGCGTACTGCGCAATGCCATGCTGGCCTTTGACGCAGGCTATGCCTACCCGGTGGGTGACATCACCACCTTCCGGTTTGAAGAGGGCGAGCACACCGCTGACCGCCGCATCAGCGCCGATGGCAACACCATGCTCAGCATGGGCCTCATCGCCGCAGGCGTGCGCTATGGCGCTGCCTACCCCATCACGCCCTGGTCCAGCATCATGGAGACCCTGCGCACGGAGCTGCCGAAGTATGGCGGCATCTACGTGCAGGCGGAGGATGAACTCGCCGCCGTTTCCATGACCATCGGCGCGGCCTTCGCCGGGCATCTGGCCATCACCGGCAGCTCCGGCCCCGGTCTCAGTTTGAAAATGGAGGCGCTGAGCTATGCCAGCATGGCGGAGATCCCGCTCATCGTCGTGAACGTCCAGCGCGGCGGCCCCTCCACCGGCATGCCCACCAGCATCGAGCAGAGCGATCTGATGCAGGCCATCTACGGCAGCCACGGCGACGCCCCACGCATCGTCATCGCCCCGCAGGATGTGGAGGACTGCTTCTACATCGCCCTGGAGGCTGGCAGACTGGCCCGCGAGTACTCCTGCCCCGTCATCATCCTCACCGATCAGGCGCTCAGCAGCCGCATCGAGGCCTTCACCGAGCCTGACCTCGACAAGCACTGGGTCGAGCCCACGCTCGATCTCTCTGACCGCGGCCCCGACTTCAAACCCTACCCGCTGGATGCCATCACCCGCCACGCGCCTCCCGGCACCAAGATGACCGGCAAATACCCGCACATTTCCGGCCTGGAGCACGACGAATACGGCCACCCCAGCGGCAATCCAAAGATGCACCAAAAGATGACCGAGAAGCGCCGCAACAAGCTCGTCGAACTGAGCAAAAAGCTCCCGCTTCCCGAGATCTATGGTGATCAGGAAGGCGACCTCCTGCTCATCAGTTGGGCCAGCAACCTCGGCCAGGTGAAGGAGAGCGTGAACCGCCTGCGCGCTGAAGGTCACAAGGACGGTGCCGCCCACCTCCGCCACATCCACCCCATGCCCGCAGGCATTGATCGACTGTGGAAGAATTTCAAAAAGGTCGCCGTCGTCGAGCTGAACGACATCGGCGTCTATGGCTACGGCCAGCTTGCCATGATGATCCGCGCCGCTTATGCCGAGCCCAAAATCCAGTCCATCTGCAAGACCGACGGCCTCACCTTCCGCATCCGCGAGATCGTCACCAGCGCGGAAAAGATCATGAGTGCCTGATCATAAATCCGGAAATACGCCGCCATCCCGCAACCACCCATGCACCGAGCCGCCGGTATTCCTCTGCCGTGATGAAGAGCGCGTAAAACGTCCACATCTGCGCGCTGAAGAAGATCAGATCCTTCATCATCAGCGCGATCATCAGGTGAAAGCCGATGCCGATGACAAAGGCGATGGGGCGGAGATTCTTCACACAGAAGAGCACGGGAGCCTCCAGTTCAAAAAGCAGCGTCACCCACTGCATCACCGTCCAGCTCCATACTGGCAATGTGCGCAAGCACCAGGCTGCGAAATCCGTGCGGAACACCCCCTGCACAAGGGTGTACAGCACGTCACTGTGTTTCAGCCAGTCGCCCTTGAATGCCTTGGCCGTGCCGGAGGCCAGATACTGGCAGATCAGCGTGGCCTGGATCACTCTCACGGGCACCGCGCAGATCAAGAGCCTGCCGTTGACAGGATCACGCAGATACCCAGGTGACATCAGCAGGATGCCATAGACAGCCACATGCAGCTTACTCAGGGAGGAAGCGGACATCCAGTCCACCCCCTGGGTGTATAGAGCGCAGACAAAGATGCCCAGCAGAGCCAGCCGCCGCGCCTTGTTCAGGATCAGCCCAGCGGCGGACAGGCAGATCATCACCGCCAGCAACACCACTCCCGGCGCGGTCAGCAGAGGCAGCGGCGGCGCATAGCCGATCTCAGCCAGCTCCGCTGCATTCAGATGAATGCCCTCCTCCGTCAGCCATTCCCGCCACCACAGCCCCAGCCAGCCAACACGCAGCAGGTAAGAAGCCGTGAAACACACCTCAAACACGCGCAGCGGCAACGCATCGATGCCAGCCACCAAGGATGAAACCGTGCGGCGGAACACACTTGCGGCAGATGCCTCCGGCCTTGGGGTTTCATTCATCTGCGTGACAAGTGCGGAAACACACAGCTCAAGCCTTCCCAGCAGGCTTGCTGGTATTCTCCCTGCGGAAAATCTTCGGCTGCGGCGTCCCTGCCGGACCTTTCGGCCTGGCCTGGACGACTATGGCGGTTCCATTCACGATCGCATACTCGGCCAGAGTGCTGATCTGGGTGGTCGCAGGCAGTGTGTCCAGCCCCCGCTCCCAGTGTCCTCTGGGAAAGTTGAGTTCGGGAGTGTTGGTCCGCCAGAGAGCCCTTCGAATCCTCAGACCCGTGATTTCCATCCCGTCCTTCTGCTTCAGTCGCCGCGCGATCCACTCCGCCAGCCTCTTTCGGAAACTGAGGGCGGTCTTTTTGCCAAGCGTGTCCGCCAGCATGCGCTCCACACGCAGTCTGTATCCGGCTTCCGGCATCGGGGCGACCTCCCTCATGTCCACCCCACGCCAGACAGCGTCTTTCCCCTGCTTCACCTCGACCCACCAGTCAGACCAAACTGAGCAGCGATGGGTAAACAAGGCAGCCGTGTTATACTGCTGCAAGAGACGACGAGGCAGCGATACCGGCAGCCGCCCAAGTTTCATCCCAACCCATGCAAATGGAATGAGCCAGATTACGCACAGAATAAACAGTAGAATCACATGTATACGGCGTGCCTTGACCATTAAGCCGCCCGCCTTCATTCTTTGTTGCATTGATTTAATCAGCCTTTTCGTTATCACACTTTGCCGCTGATTTTGGACGAAGCTCTTTTCCAAGCTTTTTTAAGCCTCTTAAATCTCTCAAAACCAGGCAGCGGAACCAGATTCATCTGCTCAACCACTTCGATGAAGCGTAAAAGCCAACAGGAGCACAATCCTGCAAATGCAGGCCCGGTTTGGACGCAACTCAGTCATTGGCGCTGTTTTTCATCTCCTCCAGAACCTTTGCATCGACTTGCAGCAGACGCTTCAGGCGATCCGGTCCAATTAGGTTTGATAATTCGGAGTCTTTAAGGAGTTTCATCGCCTTCTTTGCACTATGACTCGCTCGCCAAGTCGCGGGAGCGGATGCTTCAGGCTTCATCATCCAAAGTCTTTGTTCCAACTCCCTGTCGTAAATTATCATCCGAACCTTGTCTGCGGTCGCCTTATCAAGCTTCCATTCAGCAAATAG
>JAIWOJ010000064.1 GCA_020216965.1 Prosthecobacter sp. | reverse complement strand
TATGTGCTGCCTTTTGAAGAGGGAGATCCTGAGAAAGCTATCCGTGATGCGATTGAACTGCTACACCGTCATTCCCTGGTGAAGCCTGGAGATCCGCTCGTGATCCTGAGTGATGCTCTGTATGATGGTGTGAATGTCGATGCCATCCTTTTACGAGATGCGTGAGCAAGGCGACACCGCTTTTGATCCATCCATAGAGGCCAAAGCATTGAAGTCCTATGTGGTGCGCTATCAGCCGGTCGAGGCATCTGGCCCTGACTGGAGCCAAGCCGATTTATTGACAGACTTCAGCTCTCCCTGGGCACCAGGGCATGAATCGCGCACGGAATTTCGAGCACTATGGGATGAACGGAAGCTGCACTTCCGCTTTGATGCCAGGGATGACACGCCCACCCTGGGCCAAGGCACAAGTCTCAGGCAGCGTGTGCTTGAATCGGATCGAGTGGAGATTTTCCTGACGTCTGATCTCTCTCTGAGCCCCTACTACTGCTTAGAGATGGCTCCGAGTGGTGAATCTCTGGTCTATCGCGCCAGCTACTATCGTCAAATCGACTGGGGTTGGGTGTTGCCCGGTCTTGCAGTCAGCGGGCAGATGAACGCGCGTGGCTATACAGTGCACGGAAGCCTGCCCATGCCCGTGCTGCGTGATCTCGGCATCTTGCATTCAGATTCAAAAAGGATCTTAGCGGGGCTATTCCGGGCGGATTTTTGCCAGACTGAAGGTGGGGACATCGTGCGCACTTGGCTTCCCTGGGTGCCGCCTGGCACGGAGCGCCCGGATTTTCATGTGCCGACTGCGTTTGGGGTGCTTGAGCTCGTGGCATGATCACTTTGTAAGGCCACGCTTGCGCCACGCGCTCGGCTTTGAATGATGGGCGCACTCATGCCTGTCACCGCCTACACTCAGCTTTGCAACCATGTGCGCGAGGTCGCGCTGCTCTCCTCCATGGAGTCCACTCTATCCTGGGATCAAGAGACCTACATGCCCCCAAGAGCGCTTAGCTACCGTGCGCGGCAAATGTCATGGCTGAGTGGCAAAGCCCACGCCATGGCCACGGGCCGAATGATGCAAAAGCTCATTCACCAGGCCCAGATGGCAAAACTACCTGAGGCAAAGATGACGGCAAATGTGCGCGTCATCGCTGAAGAGTTTGAGCGCAATGCGCGCATCCCAAACCGTCTCATTGTGGAAGAAAGTGAGTTGACCGCTCATGCGAAACATGCCTGGGCAGAGGCCCGTAGGACTTCAAACTTCAACCTTTTTGCCCCGCATTTGGAAAAATTAATCGGGATCGCTAGGCGCAAAGCCGAGCTTTGGGGTTACGCAGATGAGCCTTATGACGCCCTGCTGCACGCCTATGAGCGCGGCACACGCACGAGAGAGTTGGCTGGACTTTTCGCAAAGCTAAAACCAGAGCTTACCCGCATCGCACACGCTGCCGTCGAAAAAAGCAGGAAAGTAAAGCCTGGGCTACTGCGCGGACGCTATCCGTTAGAGAAACAAAAACTGCTCAATGCAGAGGTGGCCGCCAGCATAGGATTCGATTTTCAAGCAGGTAGGATTGATACCACCACACACCCATTTTGCACCACACTCGGGCCACGGGACGTGCGGCTTACCACTCGATACGATGAGGCAGACTTCACCTCCTCTCTCTTTGGTGTGCTGCATGAAGCTGGCCACGGCCTCTATGAGCAGGGGCTACCTGAGGATGATTTTGGTCTGCCCTCCGGGCGTGCTTGTTCTTTAGGCATACACGAGTCCCAAAGTCGTCTCTGGGAGAATCATGTCGGCCGCTCGTGCTCCTTTTGGCAACGTTGGCTACCCAGAGCTGCAGAGTATTTCCCACATCTCAAAAAATTATCTATCAACGATTTCCTAGCCGCTATCCATCGTGCAGAATACTCCTTCATTCGTGTAGAAGCGGACGAGGCCACTTATGACCTCCATATCCTTCTGCGGTTTGATATAGAGCGCCGTCTAGTTTCCGGTTCCCTTGCGGTGAAGGATGTGCAGGAGGCATGGAATGCGCTTTTTCAGGAGCTTTTTGGAATGACACCGCCGGATGCAGCCCACGGCTGCCTGCAGGACATCCATTGGAGCATGGGAGGGCTAGGCTATTTTGCCACCTACACGCTAGGTAACTTAAATGCAGCTCAACTTTTCGCCACAGCTCGCCGTCACAAGCGTATCGCCACGGCTATGGATCGTGCTGACTATGCCCCTCTGTTGACTTGGTTGCGTGAAAATGTCCATGCTCGCGGAGGTGCTCTGTTACCTGGGGAGGTGATGCAGCTAGCCACGGGCAAAGCCACCGATGCTCGTCACCATCTGCGGCACCTTCACGCACGTTTCGTAGCCTGATTTACACCTCCTGTGCTCACCTCTGATTTTGATTACGACCTTCCGCCTGAGCTGATCGCTAGCCAGCCTCTGCCAGACCGTGCTGCCTCACGCATGCTCGTGGTGCGGCGAGATAAGGGCACCGTAGAGCACCATCGCTTTTGTGATTTGCCCCTTTTTCTATCCCCGAATGATCTGTTGGTGCTCAATAACACCCGCGTCGTGCCAGCACGCTTTTTTTCTGATGATGGCAGTCGTGAAATCTTACGTGTGGACACTCTAGGCCCTCTGCTCTGGCGCTGTATGGTCCGGCCAGGGAAAAAATTCCGCCTCGGCCACCTGGTGTTTGTGGGAGGCTGCATGGGCACTGTGCAGGAGGTCTCTGATAATGGAGAGCGTCTCATAGCCTGGGATCGACCTGTGGATGAGGAAAAGCATGGTCACCTAGCCCTGCCACACTACATGGGGCGTGATGACCAGCCCATGGATCGCGAGCG
The DNA here is from genome assembly GCA_020216965.1 of Prosthecobacter sp. Lineage (GTDB taxonomy): Bacteria > Verrucomicrobiota > Verrucomicrobiia > Verrucomicrobiales > Verrucomicrobiaceae > Prosthecobacter. The sequence goes on along the minus strand of JAIWOJ010000064.1, from coordinate 5,709 downwards.
CTACCAGACCGTCTATGCCCAGGCAGCCGGAGCTATCGCGGCACCTACAGCGGGGTTGCATTTTACACCTGAGATGCTGGCACAGTTGCCACATGCTTTCGTCACCTTACATGTTGGGGCTGGCACCTTCCAGCCCGTCAAAACCGAAAAAGTCGAGGAGCATCGGATGCATTCTGAATGGTATGAGGTGCCTGCTCAAACCGCAGAAAAAATTGCGAAAGCAAGCCGTGTCGTTGCCATAGGCACGACCTCCATGCGCACGCTGGAAACCGTGGCGCGTGAGCACGGAAAAATCGTGCCAACCAGTGGCAATACCGATATTTTTATTTATCCGGGCTTCCAGTTCTGCGCTGTGGGAGCACTTCTCACAAATTTTCACCTGCCAAAATCATCTCTCATGATGCTCGTCAGTGCCTTTGCTGGGCGGGACTTGATCATGCGTGCCTATCAAGAAGCCATTCAAGAGCGCTACCGCTTTTACAGCTACGGAGATTGTATGCTCATCTTGTAATCGGAGATGCACAGGATCTCTCTACATGCTGCCCACCAAAAATCGCGCGCAGCAAAATCCAGAACGGCAGATGCTTGAAAACAAGGCTTTCAGCTTCATTCATTGGGAAGGTTGAATGGTTGAGCTTGCTGCTGGACAAGTAGCTGCGGCTGACCTCTCCTCGCCAATCCTTAAGTACTGTCGTGCCAGCTTCCGATCCACGCCCTGCTTTCTTCAGATCTCTGGCTGAGGATAGCCAGTTTTACCGCATGTTTGATCAACTGCCTGGGGTGTCTTTCTTTGCCAAAAACCGGCAGTTTAAGCTCATGTGCGCGAACCGGCACTTCATCGAAACCATGGGTTTTACGGATGAATCCTCCCTGGTCGGCAAAGATGACTTTGATCTTTTTCCTCCGCGCCTCGCCGAGAACTTCCGCAGGGATGATGAGGAGATCTTTCGCACAGGTGAGGCCAAGCTGAATATCGTGGAGCTTTTCTTCAACCCGCAAGGGATTCCCGATTGGTTCATCACCCACAAAATGCCGTTGCGCGACCGACGTGGCAGGCTCGTGGGCATCATGGGGATGACCCAGAGTTACGGGCAGGCGATGACGGCGGTGCACGCAAGCCAGGCGATTGAGCAATCGCTGGCCTATATCCGTGAAAATTTTCGCCGCAAACTTGGGGTGGAGGAGCTAGCCGCCCATGTGCATCTGAGCCCGCGTCAACTGCACCGGAAGTTTGTCGAAGCCTTTGGCTGTAGCCCTCAGGCTTTCATCATGAAATTGCGCGTGCAGGCGGCCTGTGAGGCACTCCAGCACGAGGATGCACAGATCAGTCAGGTGGCACTGGATTTAGGGTTCTACGATCAGAGCGGATTCACTCAGCACTTTCATCGGCATGTCGGTGTGACACCTCTGAAGTATCAACGCCGCTTTCGGCTACGCGTGCGCGGAGGTTGAGAGTTACGTAGAAGATAGAAGGAATGACACCCCTTTTATTCCTGAGCTGGAGGACTGGTGGGCTCTGACTCTGATTTGGAATTTGCGGCCGCGTCGAGTGATTCCACAGATTCGCTTTCTCCCTGGTGAGGTTCTGTGAGTGTTTCCACCTCTGCGGCAGTGCTAGCAGGCGCAGCCTGCTCCTCTGCTTGTTCAGGACTCACTGGTGCGGAGTCTGCCTCTGTGGGCGGCTGCGATGTTGGGGACGATTTGGTGGCAGTCTGCGGCTCCCCTTGGACGCCAAGGAAGACCATGCCGTCGCTGTATTCGATGACGTAGCCCTCATTGGCTAGCCAGCGGATGTCTTTGATGACGCTGATTTGCTGCTCGGTTGGCGCCTGTTTGGGTGGCTGCGCCGGTGCTGTGCCTTCCTCTGGGGCGGTGAGAGCTTCTGCAGGCGCAGGGGATGGCTCGATGGCCTCCACAAGGTCATGCAGCATCATGCCAGGGCTGCTTTTGAGGACTTCGACAATGCGGGAGAGGCGCTCTGAAAATACGGTGCCTGGATCAATGGCACGCGGTTTGACACGGCTGACGAACAGCTTGCCCGCCCGGCGCTTGAAGAGCTTTAGACCTCTGCGCTCAAAGCTGCCTCCAAGTTTTTGAGACATTTCAAAGAGGTGCTTGCGGGCGTTTTCTGCCGCATGGCGCAGCATGATGCCTAGCACATGAGTGATGCGGCCTTTCTCCACATTTCCAGCCACGGTGGCATCGCGGCTTTCAACCACGGCTGTGTCTGCATGGGTGCGGCGGAAGTGGGCCTCCATCTCCGCGCGTGTGTTGAAAGTGAGGGGGTCTGCACCCTCTTCCTGACTATCTTGAATGGCGGTCCAGCGCTGCCCCTTTTTCTGCTTTTCCTTCCACTGGGCGACGAGTTCTGGATCGCTTTCCACACGCACGCGGCGTTTGTAGTCCTCCAGGGGTATGTTGCTAAACCGCTCTCGGTGCAGGCGGATGACGCTGGTCTGGAAGCTATGATGACTGGGCGGGCCAAGTAACTCGCCACTGAAGCCGCAGACGCCGATGCTTTTGAAATCACCTTTCGGTTCTTCCAATTCCACTTCCTCCACACGGTAGTAGGCATCTAGTGCCTGGCTGCGTAGGATGTGCTGGCACGCCTCTTCGCGGGTCAGGAAAAGGCCGCCATCACGGGTAGCAAAGAGGCCGGTGGGGCGCTCAGGGGCGCAGATGAAGCGGGCATGGAAGCGTGCTCCATCAGCGAGCACGAGGCGCGATGCATCAAACATGCTGAAGGCATGTCCCGTGCTGCGGATGTGGGCTGCGAGTGCTTCGGCAGCTTTTTCCTCGGGCTCAATGGTGACCTGCACGTCACGCGGGATATCTACCCATTCACGTTGCGGGCGTGCTGCATCACGCCCGCGCTCGCCAAAACGACGCTGGCCGCCACGCTGGTCACGATCTCCACGCGGCCCGCCATCGCGCGCCTGAGGGCCATCACGACGTGGGCGATCGTCGCGACGTTCACGCGGGTTTTGGCTAGGGCCACGAGGGCGATCTCCTGCGCCTTCACGGTGCGGCGGGCCAGTGCGTCTGCCAGCGGGTGGTCCGCGGCGTTCTCCACCCTGACCGCCGCCGCGGCGTTCTGTGCGGCTTTCACGCTCTTCATAGCGGCTGAGGTCAGCCATGCTGGAGGCACTGCTCATGCCTGACACCCAGGCCGGCATCATGCGGAGGTCTGACAGGTCGATGCCGGTGTCTGCGGCCTGATTTTCTGGTGTCTCGGAGGGTTCGGTCATGGTGAGAAACGGGAGGCTGCTAGTATGGGATGCCTTCTTGGCATTGTCTCCAACTTTGTGCAGGTCCAGTGCGTCTTGTCAGCCGTGCTGTTGAATGATGCGGATAAAGTCTGGCAAATACTCCGTGGCTTTCTTTTCCCCAACGCCGCGGATTTTCATGCCATCGGCAATGGTCCGGGGCTTTAGGCGCGTCAGAAATTCTAAGGTTTGATTGCTAAAGATCACATAGGCAGGCACGCCCTGAGCTTGTGCCAGGGCGCTGCGGTGCTTTTTGAGTTTTTCAAAAAGTGCATCATCAAAGCCAAGTTCCTGAGTGCTAGGCGTGGTCTCCGGCAGGCTGCTTGCGGTTTTAGCTTGGAGATCTTTGGCGTGATTTACCTGCGGCCAAAGCATGCGCACGTTGGCCCCGGTGCGCATGACCTCTGCGCCACGGGCTGTGAGTGTGACCAGAGGATAGTCCCCCTGGCTGGTCTGGATGAGACCCTGCTTTTCCATTTCAGCAAAGAGGGGGTTGAGCCCATGCGTGCCCAAGCTTTTGAGCAGCCCATAGGTGCTGAGTTGGTCTAGCCCCGCATCGACGATCTCTCGGGATTTGCTGCCGACGAGCATCTGGATGATGCGTCCTTTGCCATAGCGACCGATCCAGGTGCCATCTGGCTGGCGGATGGACATGCGTGCGACCCCGCTAAGAGCCTGGCGTAGTTGGGTGACCTCCTGGGCGGTGCCTTCACGAGGCGGCTGCACGCCACTGCGGCGGCAGATGTCACAGGTGCCGCAGGGCTGACTCTCTGCCTCACCAAAATAGGCCAGGATCTGCTGCTGGCGGCAGCGCTGCTCATCGTAGCAGAGATCCGTCATCGCTTTTAACTTGGCGCGATCGCGACGTTCTTTTTCCCGGATGGCAGTAGCATCCAATTGCAGGCTACGCGAGAGCACGTCTGGCCGTAACAGACGGGTGCCGCGGATGCGGCGCCCGGGGATGTCGTAGCGCTCGATGTAGCCTGCCCGGACGAGATGACTGAGGGAGGAGCTGACGGCCATGCTGTTCTTGAGCCCGACGTAATCGGTCAGTTCATCAATGCTTGCCTCCACCTCATGCTGGTCATTCGCCCAGTTCAAAAGTGCCTGGTAAATGCTCTGGATGGTCTCGACCGAGGGGTTTGCTCCTTCCAGGAAAAATTCTTGGGTCCGGGTGTCCGCGAAATTAAAAAACAACTCGCACCAAGAAGGTTCACCATCCCGGCCGGCGCGCCCGGCTTCCTGGTAGTATGCCTCAATGCTGCCAGGCACGTCAAAATGGATCACGAAGCGGACATCGGGGCGGTCGATGCCCATGCCAAAAGCGTTTGTTGCGACGGCGATGTCACATTTTCTCAGGATGAAGCGGTTTTGGCGCTCTTCGCGTTCCTTGTCATCAAGCCCGCCGTGGTACTCAATGGCACGGATGCCCATGTCTTTGAGGGCTTCCCCCACTTCCTCCACGCGCTTGCGGGTAGCGCAGTAGATGATGCCTTTTTTGTGCTCGCGGATGATGTCGCGAAGGCGGGCATACTTGTCGTCCGCCTTCTTGGTGTGTAGCACATTGAGGCTGAGATTAGGCCGCTGAAAGCCGCGGATGGTGATGAAGGGATCACGCAGGTCGAGCACCTTGAGGATGTCCGCGCGCACCTCAGGGGTGGCGGTCGCCGTGAGGGCTACCACTTGCGGCCTGCCTAGTGCCTTGAGCGCCTCCCCAAGGCGGAAGTAATCCGGCCGAAAATCGTGCCCCCACTGGGAGAGGCAATGTGCCTCATCGACGGCGAAGAGTGCGATCTCTACCTGCCGCATGGCATTGAGGAACAGACGGCTGCGAAAGCGCTCTGGAGCTACATAGACGAGCTTGTAGCGTCCCTGGCGCAGTTCGGTGATGCGCTGTTGCTGCTCTGCTAGGCTCTGAGTGCTGTTGATGACGGTCGCTGGGATGTTGCGGCGCTCCAGGGCATCCACTTGGTCTTTCATCAGGGCAATCAGCGGGCTGACGACGACGGTGACCCCTTCCATGACCATGGCGGGCAATTGGTAGCACAGGCTTTTGCCACCCCCTGTGGGCATAATCACCAGCGTGTCTCGTCCCGCGAGGATGCTGGCCATGACATGCTCTTGCCCATCTAAAAACTCGCGAAAACCGAAATATCTGCGCAGCGCTTCACGGGCATCGTGAATCGGTGTAGAAGAGACGGCGCGTGGGGCGGGATCAGCTTGCAAGATGCGGGCTACATCAAGCGGAGAAGTGCACTCCCGCAAGCGATGAGCTAACTGCTCTGACGGGTATCCGAACGTCGGGTCAGGCTCCGTGGTCACGCACCCATTCACCAGCGCGTAGGTAGAGCTCAGCAGCACTGCGTAGGTTGAGCTTTTCTTTGATGCGTGAGCGGTAGGTCTCCACCGTGCTCTCGCCAAGGTGGAGTAGGTCTGCAATCTC
>JAIWOJ010000063.1 GCA_020216965.1 Prosthecobacter sp. | reverse complement strand
CTCGACTAAATTTTTCCCTGACCATCCATGAGCGAAGACATCCAGCCCGAGGAGGCTCCCAAGAAAAAGGCCACGAAAAAAGCTGCCGCGAAAAAGACAGCATCGGCAAAAAAGGCCACTGCTAAGAAAACAGCGGCCAGAAAAACGGCGACCAAGAAGGCCAAGGAAGCTCCACAGGAGGCTGCCGCGTTCGAGCTTTCCCCGGAGGTCCCTGCGGTGCCACCAGCGCAGGATGAGGTGACGCCCGCGAAGCGCAAGCGCATGAACGCACTGCAAAAGAAAGCGGCAGCCATCTTGGAGCAGATGCAGCATCAAATGACTGCTGTGGCAGCCGCCCCAGAGCCACCTCCAGAGCAGCAGGAAGCAGCGCCTGAGCTGCCCCCCGCCCAGCCCAGTATCCCTGAGGTGGTCGCTGCCGCCGGTGCAGCCGCAGAGGAACAGCCTACCAACTCAGAGCCGCCTGCTAGCGAAGATGTCGGCACTCCTCCAGAGTCAGTGCAGCAAGAGGAAGCCCCTGGAGAGGATGGCGACTCCCAAGCAGCGTCTGAGCAAGGCGGTGCGAACCAGGAGCCAGGACGCAAGAAGACGCGCTGGGAACGCTGGAAGGAGCGCCGGGAGCGCTTCAAAGCAGAAAAATTAGCTCGCCGTCTTGCACAGCAGGCTGGCGGTGCCGCTGCGCCCGGACGCAACGGCGGGCCGCCCCAGCCAAACGGGGCCAAGCCGCAGGAAGATGATATGCCAATGCCTGCCGAGGTGGTGCTAGGCCCGCCAGAGCCTGCGGAAGGTATTTTGGAGCTAAATCCAAAGGGGCACGGTTTCCTGAGGATGAAAGAGCGCATGTTTGCCCAGCACCCGCTGGACCCTTTTGTGCATGGGGATACCATCCGCCAGTTAGGGTTGCGCGAGGGCATGCACATCCAGGGGATTGCTCAGAAAGGACCACGAGGCTTGGTGGTTACCAGCATCCGTGAGGTGAATGGGCGCGTTCCTGAGTCCGTCAGGGATTTGCCCTTGTTTGAGGAGCTCAAGGCGGTGAACCCAAACAAGCGCATCCAGTTTGAAACCACGAAGGAGCGCATCACCACGCGCGTGATCGATATGTTCACGCCCGTGGGCCGTGGTCAGCGCGGGTTGATCGTGGCCCCGCCGCGCACGGGCAAGACGACGCTGCTCCAGCACATCGCTGAGGCGGTGGTGCAAAATCATCCGGGCATGCATTTGATCCTGCTCTTGGTGGATGAGCGCCCAGAGGAGGTGACGGAATTTAAGCGTGTGTTTGCCAATGCGGAGGTCTTTGCCAGCTCCAATGACCAAGATGTCAAAAGCCACACCCGCATCGCTACCCTGGCGATCGAGCGCGCGAAGCGTCTCGTGGAAGCTGGAGAGCATGTGTTTATGCTGATGGATAGCATCACCCGTCTCGCACGTGCTTTCAACAACGCCAAATCTGGCGGGGCGACCATGAGCGGCGGCATGGCGGTGGGTGGTATGGAGATTCCGCGTCGGCTTTTTGCCGCAGCGCGCAATACACGCGGTGCAGGTAGCCTGACGATCCTTGCCACGGCTCTGATCGAGACCGGCAGCCGCATGGATGATGTGATCTTCTTGGAATTTAAGGGCACCGGCAATATGGAGCTGGTCCTGGATCGGAAGCTGGCTGAGCAGTATTACTACCCGGCAGTGAACATCTTCAAATCAGGCACCCGGCGTGAAGAGCTGCTCTTGCCTGCTTTCCAATTGGATAAAATCCACATGCTGCGCCGAGGGCTGGCCGGCGGAAAGCCGATCGATGCCATCCAGCGTGTCATCACGCTCTGCGAGCGCTACCCGAGCAATGCGCAGATGCTTGTGGACCTGCCTGGGAAGGCGGGATGAGGAACCTTGTGCCTGGTCTTTGGGATAAACGAAGCCCAGGCACGGACGGCTAGAGCCGCAGGCCATCGTTGTGGATCTGCACGATCTGCCAGGACCACGGCCAGCGGCCACGTTTGTGCCAATGAAAAAACCAAGGCTCTTCCAGGCTGTTCACCCGGCCGATCACGGCCTCGGAGAACCCAGCACCGCGGCCTTCGATGCGGATTTTCATTTTCACCATGCCTAGGTCTGGAACGGCCTGGAGGACTTCCACTTGGGGCTTGATCGTCAGGGTAAAGAATCCAGCCAGCACCTGCCGCGCATCCTCGACGGCACTCTCACGATCATGGCCGTAGTCATCCGCATAATCGGGGGTGAGCATGGACAGCACTTGATCCCAATCCCTTTCCTCGACGGCGAGCAGGAAGGCATTTTGGCGTGCCATGACCTGCTGCTGCGGCGTCTGCGCACAGAGACGCCATAGCCAGAGACCAGCCGTGAGAGCGATGAGGGCGAGGGCGATGAGCCATTTTTTCCACATGCCAGCGAGCATGATGAAAAACTGATCCCGGCGTCAAGAGCAGTGACTTTACTAAACCCGGATACCGCTCTTCTCAGGAGCAGAATGCGTTTGTTCGCAGGAAAAAAGCAGCAGCCAGGTTTAACGATAGCGGGAAAGCCCCTGAAGGTATTCGCGTGCCAGTGGGCTGGCGGGTTGGTCAAAAAACTCTGCTGCTGGGCAGGAGACATCTACCCGCCCATGGGCCAGGAAAACGATCCAATCTGCCACCTTGCGCGCAAAGCTGATCTCATGGGTGGCTAGTACGATCTGCTGACCGCTCTCTGCTAGCTCGCGGATCACATCCAGCACCTCGCCGGTCATGACGGGGTCTAGGGCAGAGGTGGGCTCATCGAGCAACAACAGGGCAGGGCGGGGGGCTAGGGCGCGGGCAATGGCGGCCCGCTGCTGCTGGCCGCCGGAGAGTTCTGCCGGGCGCTTGTGGCGGTGCGCTTCTAGCCCTAGCCGCGCTAGCAGTTCGATCGCCCGCGCGTGTGCTTCTGCATCTGCCCAGCCATGCACTTCTCTGAGCGGCAGCATGATGTTTTCCAGCGCACTGAGGTGGGGGAAAAGGTTGTAGCCCTGGAAGACAAAGCCATTCCGCCGCAAAGCCCGCAGGGCACCCGCTTCATCGTGGGGCAGTGGCGCGCCATCCACGCGCACCACTCCTGCCTCAGGCAGCAGTAGGCCGCCGAGCACACGCAGTAGGGTAGATTTTCCTCCGCCGCTGGGCCCCAACAGGGCTACCACGCGGGCATGGTCACCAGTCTGAAAAGCGGCACCGTCTAGCGCGAGGAAGCTGCCGTAGCGCTTCGTCAGCCCGATGGCCTCAAGTTTCATAAGCAAACCTCCTTTCCAGCCGCCGAGCGGCCCAAGATAGCGGCAGCGTGACGGCGAGGTAGGCCGCAGCCAGTGGCAAATACCCCTCCAGGGCCGTGTAGCTGGCGCTATTCATGACGCGCACTTTTTGCACCAATTCTTCAATGCCGATGACGGAGAGCAGGGAGGATGACTTGATGAGAGAGACCAGCTCACCCGTGGTGCCGGGGAGCGCGCGCCGCACGGCCTGGGGGATGATGACGTGCCGGTAAGTCTGGGCTGTGTCAAAACCCACGGCACGCGCCGCCTCCCACTGGCTGCGGCCGATGCTCTCTACGGCACCGCGAAAGATCTCAGCTAGGTAGGCTGCCTCAAAAAGGCCCAGCAGCAATGTCCCCACCACGAGGGGAGAGGTGATCCCCACTGCCGTCGCCACGATGTAATAACCCAAGAGCAACTGCACCAGCAGGGGCGAGCCGCGAACCACCTCGACCACGCCGGTGCAGAAGAGCCGCAGAGGCTCTAGGTGGGCACGCCGCCCGAGCATCAGGCCAAAGCCGAGCAACACACTCAGCAGCATGGCTCCAATGGAGATGCCTAGCGTGGTGAGCCAGCCCTGGAAAAACTGCGCCCGATAATCCCAGGCGGCGCGCCAGTTCCATGTGTAGTGGACGGTGGCGAATGTCGCGTAAAGTGCCAGGGACAGCAGCCCTAGGAGCAGCAAGCTCCAGAGGAGGCGGAGGGAGGCTGGTGGGCGTTCCGGCGTCACAGCGGCGCTACTACCGGGCGTAGGGGCCTTTGTCACACAGTTTTCTTGCAGGCATGGGATGACTTTAGGGCTGCTGTTTTTGCCTTTGTCCTCCCGGCTGAGAGGGGCCAAGTCTGGGGCTAGCCCCATGACCGATCGCACCGCCGTTTATCAAAAAGTCACGCGCCGCCTGATGCCGGTGCTCTTTGCCAGCTACATTTTGGCCTATATTGATCGGGTGAATGTTGGCTTTGCGAAGTTGGCGATGAAGCAGGAGCCTTGGTTCTCTGATGCTGTTTTTGCCACTGGGGCGGGTATTTTTTTCATCGGTTACTTTCTGTTTGAGGTTCCGGGAAACATCATCCTGCACCGGGTAGGGGCGCGGCTTTGGATGGCGCGGATCATGGTGAGCTGGGGGCTCCTGTCGGGGGCGCTGGCCTTGAGTCATAGCGCTGGGTCTTTTTATCTGCTGCGTTTCCTGCTGGGCGTGGCGGAGGCGGGTTTTTTCCCCGGTGTGATCCTTTATCTCACGTATTGGTACCCGCAGGAGCTGCGGGCGCGCATGGTGGCTCTCTTCATGACGGCGATCGCGCTGGCAGGTGTGATTGGGGGGCCTTTTTCTGGCTGGCTGTTGCGGGTGACGGATGGCTGGTATGGCCTTGCGGCCTGGCAATGGCTTTTTTTGATCGAGGCGCTGCCTGCCGTGCTGCTGGGGCTAGCGCTGCCCTGGCTGCTGACGGACCGCCCTGAACAAGCAAAGTGGCTGAATCAGGAGGAAAAGCAGATCCTGACAGAAAAGCTGGCTCTTGAGGAAGATCGACGGCGCGCTTTGGCCGCTGGCCGCCACGCGCACCGGGTGCGTGATGCCTTGGCAGCACCAGGCGTGTGGCTGTGCTGTGGGATCTATTTTGGACTGATCGTGGGTCTGTATGGAGCGTCTTTTTGGTTGCCGCAAATCATGAAGGATACACTGACGCAGGAGGATTGGAGGGTGGGCCTGCTCTCTGCGATTCCCTGGGCGGCTGCGGCGGCGGGGATGCTGCTGGTGGGTGGTCACTCGGACCGCACGGGGGAGCGTCGTTGGCATGTGGCGCTGTCTGCCCTGGCTGCTTCGGGTGCCTTTGCCATCAGCGGTCTGCCAGGGCTGCCGCCCTGGCTGGTGCTGGTGTCGCTTGCCATCGCCGTTACTGGTGTGATGTCCGCCATCGCTTGTTTTTGGGCATTGCCCACGGAGATGCTTTCTGGCAGGGCAGCGGCTGCAGGCATCGCGTGGATCAATTCTGTGGGGAATCTGGCTGGGTATGCCAGCCCTGAGATGATCGGCTGGCTGAAGGTGAACCACAGCTTGATGGCTGCTTTATCCAGCGTGGCTCTGATGCTGGCTTTGGCAGCGCTGCTCACCCTCCTTTCTGGCAGGAAAAAAGCCATCCCTGCACGCGGATGAATGCGGCAGGGATGGCGTAGAACCACCACACCACCCGCGTCTGTGGAGACGCGGGAAATTTTTAGCTTTGTGATCAGACCGCATGTGCTCGGACGCGGGTCTTTTTCTCTACCAGACGGGGGCGCAGCGTTGGGCGAAATGCCTCTCCAAAAAGATACTGACGGGCGCTTTCTACCTGTCCCAATACCCGTTCATGCCACTTGGTGTAATCTTTGCCCAGAGCTGCTTGGAGCTCTGCATCCTGCAAAACATCCGCCAAGTCTAGGTGCCGTGCATGGAGCTCATGCTCAATTTGGAAGCCGACCTCGGGGATGTGTAGCTCTACGGCCTCAAACATGTCCATGACCCGTGCGGCGTAGCTGCGATCCCAGACCTTGTCATCGTCTTCGTAGCTGCTGGTCACGAGGTGGGCGATGAGATATTCGGCATGGTCAGAGTAAATTTCTGCGGCTTCGATGACGCTGTCAAAGCTCTCCATCTCACTGGTGACCGGCAGCACGACGGTGAGGGAGATGCCGGCCTCTTCCAGCATCGTCTCGAGAGCGTGGTTGGTGTAAAACCTGCCAAAAAAGTCCGCCTGTCCGGTCGCGATTTCCAGGATGGTCAATGGGCTCTCCTGGAGCATCTCTAGCAAAGCGCGCGGGGTGAGTCGGCTGGCATCGATTAGGTGTGCATCGTCATCCGGTTCCGTCTCCTCCACCAAGGTTTTGAGTTGGTGAGAGGCACCGTAGCGGTGGAGGTATTGGCTGAAGCAACGCGCAAGAGTGCTCTTGCCCGTGGAAGGGTAGTCATTCAGGAGGAGGATGAGCTTCTTCATAGGATTTGGATTCGATTTATTCGAATTTCACTAAAATTATATTAATTATAGATTACATGGCAAGAATAAATTGTTTAGAACTATGAATTTTTTAGAAAAACTCACTTTTCGGGTACGCAAACTTTGAATTTTTTGCGCTCAAATCTGCAGGCTGTCCCTCCCTGGGATGCAGGCACTCCTGTCTGCCGAAACTGCGGAGTTTGGGCTGAAGCCAAAGCCTATTGGCCTAGGAGTTCCAGTCAGAGCCCAAGTCTCCTTTTTGAGAAATCGCTTTCCTGATGATGCGCTAGGAATCGAGCTCTGCGTGATGCCAGACTACTTTTTCTACCAGTGGCCTACGCTGACTGCGTGGCCAAGCGAGCCCTGGCCGCGGCCAGCCTAGATAGATCAGGCCAAGACAACGGTCAGCATCCCTCAAGCCCAACCAGGCTCTGAAAGTGGGGGCATCCAGGACGGGCGGGGAGGACCAGTAGCCGCCGAGCCCGGCCGCAGTGGCACTGAGCTGTAGGTTTTGTAGGGCAGAGGCAACGGCCTCTATTTCTTCAATCTCAGGGATTTTTCCGCCGCCGCCGTGGCGCTCCAAAATGGCGGCGATGACGACGGGGGCAAGGCGTGGGTTTTCCCCCATCTTGATGTATTTATCCTCACGAAACTCTGAGGGCGGTGTGATTTCCCGGTAGGCATTCTGGAGTTTTTGAGCCAAGAGGGAGCGGGCGTTTCCTTGGAAAACATGAAATTTCCAAGGCTCAGTGAGCCCGTGATTGGGAGCCCAGGTGGCGTCTTCAAGAATCTGACAGAGGAGCTCCTGCGCCACGCTGCGGCTGGGATCCAAGTCAGTCGGCTTGATGGAACGACGGTGGCGGATCAGAGCGGAGAGGTCGGCGAGGGTGGGGAGCGGCATAAGGGTCAGCCTACGCAGGCACTGCGCGCCTGTTCGATGAAGGCGCGCACGAGGTCAAGATCCTTAACGCCTGGGGCAGACTCCACCCCGCTGGCGACATCGACAGCCGCAGGAAGCGTGGTTTGCACAGCTTCGCGGACGTTGGCTGGTGTGAGGCCGCCAGAGAGAATGAAGCGTTTATCTGGGTAGAGCTCGCGCGCTATCCGGGCAAGCTCCCAGGGAAAAGTCTCCCCCGTGCCGCCGTAGAGGCCGGGATTGTAGGCATCCAAAAGGATGGTTTCGCAGGGATAGGTGCCGATGCGCTCTAAGGAAGCGCGGTCACGCACCGCCAGTGCCTTGATGACGTGGGCACCGCGCTCCTGGAGGGCAGCCACCTGGGCGGGAGATTCATCCCCATGCAGTTGGAGGATGTGGGCCAGCCCTTCGGCGAGCAGGGCATCTAGAGTTCGTGGGTCAGCATTGACGAGAACGGCCACCAGGGTCGTGCGTCCATGCAGTTCAGCCATCCACCCAGCCTGCGGCAGGGGGAGGTAGCGTTTTGAACCAGGCCAGAAATTGATGCCCAGGGCGTCAGCGCCCAGAGCCACGATGTCGTGGGCCTGCTGACGCTGGGTGATGCCGCAAATTTTGACGGCTGGCAGGGGCTGAGAAAGATCTGGAAACACAGGTGGGAAAAGCTGGGCGAGCTAGGCGGAGGCCATTTCTGCCAGGAGGCCGGTCGTCAGGGGCAAGAGCAGGTCTAGCCTAGGTGGGTAGGGAACGGTGCCACGAAAACGAGCATTGCGCTGGCTTGCAGCAAGTTCGGCGCTGTGGCGGTTTTGCGTCAGAAAAATCACCGGGGGTGCCGTATGGCTACCCGGATGAGCCAGGGGATAGGCACGGGCGATGAGGCGATCCAGCATGACGCCGCTCATATCAGGTAAAGTGGCTGCCAGGATGAGCAACTGGTAGGGACGGGCCAGGGCCAGCTCAAAAGCCCGCTCTGCGGTCGGGCAGTCGTCCACTTCGCAGTGCCGGAAGGAAGTAAGCGCCTCACGGATCACGCGCCGGTAGGGCAGACTTTCCTCCGCGAGGAGCACGCGGCCAGGGGGACGGGAACTGGGGGCTGCAGAGAGCAAAATTCTTGAGCAAGGTAGAAGATGAGGACTAGACTTGTGGCGTTTCTTGGAATTTTAATCAAGAGGCATCCCTTTTGCTACACCAGGGTGCAGGCTACGCCACCTCTTGGCGCGGCGTTTTTCCCTGATCCTCAACTCCTTTTCACCACCCATGACCGAACTCATCTCCAAAGGCGGCCCTCTGGTCTGGCTGCTAATGGCGTGCCTGGGCTTTTCGCTAGCCATCTTCCTGGAGAGGCTGGCTTATTACCACCGTGCTAGCATGAATGTGGGAGAATTTTTGGCTGGTCTTGCCGCTCTCATCCGCCGCCGGAACTTTGCCGAAGCACTCCAGGAATGC
>JAIWOJ010000062.1 GCA_020216965.1 Prosthecobacter sp. | reverse complement strand
GTCTGCGCGCGGCGGGTACATGATCGTCCGTCAATCCGATGCCCATGCCTGGACAGAGCTCTGGCTAGAAGGCCAGGGCTGGACGCGCGTCGATCCCACCGCCGCCCTCGTCCCAGAGCGCGTCACACTAGACCTCCGCACCCTCCTCGCCGGCGGGCAGGAAGAACTGCAGCGGCAACGTAGCAGCCTCCTGTGGCAAACACTGAGCAGCACGCGCCTCTGGTGGGACAGCATTGAGTATGATTGGTATAACAGCGTCATCAGCTTTGACGAAGAGGCCCAGATCGCCTGGATGAACTGGCTGGGCCTAGGCAGACTGCGCGGGCGCTGGCTCATCCTTCTGAGCGCCATGACGCTAGCACTTGCCTTGCTCGGCCTGCTCCTTTGGCTCCGCCGTCCCGCGCCCGCGCGTGATCGTTGGCTGCGTTCCTGGCAGAAAACCTGCCGCCGTCTGGAAAAACAAGGAGCCCCCCCGCGCCTCCCATCTGAGGGCCCCCTACACTACGCCCAAAAAGTCGCCACCGCCTGCCCACACCTCGCAGAAACCGCCCAAGCCCTAGCCAATACCTATGCCAACGGCCGCTATGGCCGCCCAGGCGGATCTAAAAAGTGAAAAAGCCAGCGCTAGCAGCGAACTGCTTGCAAAACTCATCCTAGAAGGCGGCAAATTCAGCATCACCCAGCAGCCTGCCAAACATGTAACTGTCATAAAAAACATCATGGGCTGCATCTAGGCCACGCGCAGGCCGGGGGCGGAGCAGGCGGCTGCGAACTCATCCTGGGTTGCCGTAGTCTTGTGTCACCTGGCACGGGACTGTTGGGGCATAAATCATCACATGCACCTAGCATGGTCCGCGGCAGTTCCTCATGCTCCTTCGTGCAGAAGCTCGAGGTGATCGCCCCCTGGACGGCAGACGAGTGCCTTCGCCTTCAGCAGCTTGAGCCAATCTGGAAAATGACAAAGGAAGTGATCTAAAAACACGACATCAAGGGCCGAGTCTGAGAATGGTAGATAATGGACGTCGGACACAAGAGTTTGGATCCCAAGCTCACCCTTGTTTTTTCAGCAGCTTCTCGTCTTAGCGTTCACATCCGTCGCGTTGACGAGGTGGCCACTATCTACGAAGGGGATGGACGAAATGCACAGCGGCCTTTCTGGTATATTTTTCGAGGGAAAGCTATTTTATAGATTGCCTCGCTAATCATGTGTTAGCCAGTGGACAGGTCACTCGCATCAGGCTTTCTCTAGCAGGTACATGCAGTCCACGTTCCCCTTCTCCCCCTCTGTGATGTATGGGTAGAGCTGCTTTTTCACTAGATGAAAGCCGGGAGCGGCCGAACTGATGATCCTTGGAAAATCAGCTTTCCAGAGGAAACCCTGGTGACCGCGATAATTCACCTCGGTTGTCGTTTCAGCGAAATACTCAAATCCCCAGATGAAACGTCCGCTGCAGCGCGCCATTTCTGCGGCGATTCGTGCATGATGCTCGGGTGCCACATGAATCAGCACCCCGCTGGTGTACACAAGGTCAAACCATCCGTCTCTAAAGGGGATCTCAAGCCCTGACCCCTGAATCACGTCAATGTCTTGGAGGCGACGTTTTGCTTTTTCCACAGCGTAGCGCTGTATCTCGATTCCAGTCAGACGGGTGAATCCCATTTTTTGTAGGATTAAGAGTTGGTTGCCAATGTTGCAGCCAATTTCCAATACTCTCAGAGAGCGGTCTATGCCTGCGAGAAACTGCTCGTTCATCTCGGTCCGGCCCATACCATACAAAGCCCGGTAGCGTTCATTTACGCCTTCCACATCAGCTGTGTTGCGCTCCGTGTAATCCTTCCCGAACTGGCCTTGCCAGAAAGAGGTCTGCTCTGTGTTGGTCATATCAATGAGATAACATCGGCTGGATGCACCGCCAGGCAAGCGCTGATTCAGACGGGCAAAGTCAGGCCAGTGCCGATGATCAGCCGCTGCACCTCAAACGCCTCGGCCAGCGCCAAGCCAGATTGCGCACCTCGGAATCTTGCCTGCGTCTCCAGCATGGGTGCGGAGCGCGGGTGCGGCGACGGCCTCATTTCAATGTCATAGCAGCTCAGGGCCGCCAGCTTGGCCTCGAAAGTCTCGCTGATGTCAATGCTCAGCGTGGGGTGGAAACCAGGCAGCGCCGCGCTGCCCCAGCCCGTGCTTGAGGCCACTTCAAAACACAGGATTGCCTGGACGCTGCTACCTGGTAGCGGGCGAAAGGCGGTGAGCACCGCCTGATGCACGAGGCGGTGGTCGATGTTCAGATCATTGGCGTGATGGGTGAACACCAGGCTGGGTCTGAAATCACGCGCGGTCTCCTCAATCGCCTTCACCAGTGTCAGCAGCGGCACGGAGTCCATGGCATTGTCCGGAAAGTCATGATTCTTCAGCAGGCGCGCGCCTAGGGCGGCCAGGGCCGCCGCAGCAGCAGCGGAGCGCGCACCTGCCTGCTCCGCTCCAGCCGCCTCGCGTGCGCCCACGCCATTGGTCATGAAGATCACGCCCACCTCCCATCCTTTCCTCGCCAGGCGGGCCATCGTACCGCCACAGCCCAAAGCCTCATCATCGGAGTGCGCTGTGACGACGAGGGCTCGGGGACATGGGGTGCTCATGGTTGGTAGAAAAGGTAGGAGGGCGGCAGACATTGCCAAGCTAGTTGATGAATTCCGCGAGCACTGCCGCCAGACGCCTCGCGCCTTTACCATCCACCAGGCTTCCCGCAGTCTCGGAAAGCCGGGAGCGCTCTTCCTGCGGGGCGAGTGCTGCCAGTCTGCGGGCTAGGTCTTGCGTCAGTGTCTGGCTGGACCAAATCAGCCTCGGCCCCAGGCAACCCACCCTTTCATAAAAGGCAAGGTTCAGCCGCTGGTCATCCCCCAGCTCTATGGCCACGAAGGGAGCACCCAGGCAGGCCAGCTCATGAAGGGTCTGCCCGCCCCCACACAGCACCAAGTCACAGGATTGCACCAGCCGCGCCATGCCTTCTGCCGTTTGCGTGCCCAGGATAGTCACCCTGGGGTGTGCTGGCTCCACTGGCTGCCCTGGCGCGACCCAGACCACGTCCAGGCCCAGTTCGGCAACAGCTGACGAAAGCTGCGGTCCGAGCCCGTGGACATCACTCCCGCCAAGCGTGAGCAGCACGCGCCCAAGACGTGACCGCACCTCGAAAGTGCGTGCCAGGCGTGTCAGGGCAGGCCTCAGGATCACCCATTCAACACCGGCCACGGCATGCTTTGCATGGGGTAGATAACAGGCTGGGTCGCCAAAAACATTGGGGTTGACGGCCAGGTCGGCGGGGAAAGGCAGGCGGTAGAAGTCATCCAGCACGGCCAGCCTCGCCCCGCTGGCGGTGACGGACGAATAGCCGCAAATCTCCAGCCGGTAGCTGTCGATCAGGACCGCCCGGGCACCATGCCTTGCGAGGGCGGCCGCCGGATCATGACGCCACGCCTCCGCCTGGACCCAGGCCCGGCCCTCCAGGATGGGAATCTGCGGCACCCCCTCCCACTGGACAAGCATCTTCGTCTCCACACCTAGCTCGAGCAGAGCATCTCCCACAGCCATCATGCGCGTGAGATGCCCAAATCCGATACCATCGCCCGCTTCTGTGAGAAAAAGGTACATCATCTTCAGTCGTCGATGCGGCCTAGGTCTCGCGCCACAGCTTGGATCAGAGCATCGGGTGGATTGACACAATCTGTGGCAGATACCTCCAGAATAAGGCGGCGTAAGTCGATCTCATGTTCCTCAGCAGCCCGCTTGAATCGGGGCATGTGAGATGTGTGAAAGCGAGCCATTCCGATAACGATGTCTAGCGGCGGCAGCCCCTGCGACTGAACATTCAAAGGCACAATCACCTTTTCACCCGCCTCAAAGAGCACGAATGGGTCAGCATCAATCGGATAGCCCCGTTTTTTAAGCAAAAAGGCCAGGACTTCCGTCTGGGCGTTGCCAGCGCTGCGGCCCATGCCGCGGATGCTGCCGTCCACATAGACAGCCCCAGCCTCTAGGGCGACGAGGCAGTTCGCGTTCGCTAGGTCCAAGTTGTTGTGGCCGTGAAAGCCGATGTCGCAAGCACATTGCTGTTTCATCGCATCCACATACGCACGCACATCCTCAGGCATCATGCAGCCAGCAGAATCGACGATGTAGATCACGTCACACACGCCCCACCCATGGATCTCACGGGCGGCTTCGGCTGCCAGCCTGGGCTCCACGGCGTAGGTCTTCATCAAGTTAGCGCAGACCAATAGACCGGCCGCTTTTGCCTGCTCAGCAAAGGGCCGCATTTTCTGCCAAGTCTCCACCTCCGTGCCGATGCGCAGGAAGCCTATGCCATGGTCTAAAGCCTTTTTGATGTCGTCAGCCGTGCCGATGCCAGGGATAAAGAAGGTGCCCCACTTTGCACGATTTAGGCTTTCGGCAGCAGCAGCCATGTAATCTTCATCCGTCTCAAAAGCTACACCGTAGCGGGTTCCTGAGGCTCCCAGCCCCAGGCCGTGACCGATCTCAATCAAGTCGATGCCTGCCTGTTCAATGGCGGCACAAAGACGCGCAGTATCACGGCGGGTGAACTGGAAGTTCACCGCATAGCTGCCGTCGCGAAGCGTGCAGTCGAGCAGCACGGCGCGTCCGGCCTGGGTGGGTGTCTGGGTCATGATTTGGGCAGGAAGGGAAAAAGGGCTCTGGCTGAGCCGCCCAGGATCAGCTCCCGGTCTTCCGGGCTGAAGCCGTGCCGCTCAAAGAAAAGGGCATGATCGTTTAGCGCCTTGTCAGCAGGAAGGAAAGGCGCGTCGGAGCCGAACATCACCCGGCGGGCACCGATTTTCCTAATCGCAAAAGCAAGGTCCGTTTCAACGCTACTGCCGAGCCAGTAAGTCAGGCTGAAGGAGGTTTCCAAGTAAAGGTTCGGCCACATCTCACACATGAGCATGGCCTCCAGCACGCGTGCCCCACCATTGTGGTAGAGCAAAACGGGACCCCTCACCTGTTCCGCCACCTTGGCCGCCAGAGGCAGGCTATGGTAGTCAAACATGCGCTTGCTGCCATAAGCAGTGCATAGACCGCTAAAAAGCCCCAACTGTTCTGCCTGCTGGCAAAGGTTCACCACCGCCGCATAATCCTCCGGTGTGATCTGCTGCAAGTAGCTGTGAAAGCTCAGCCCCCTGAACCCTGCGGCCGCGGCGGCTTCGACACGGCGTGCGACGTCCGCACGGCGGATGTCCGGCATGAAGGTGAACCACAGACGCCCAGATGCGTCCGCCTCCGCAAGTGCTTTCAGGTCCGCTGACCTGTCCAAAATGCGGTCGTCCATCACGCACACACCCGAAGCAGAGACACCACAGCGGTCCATGGTTGCTAGTGTTTCCTGGATCCAGCGGTCCCAATCAAGGTTTGATAGGTCAAAAAGATCCGCTTCGGAGGCGTGCGCCACCGGATGCACGAACATGTCGATCACGCCCATGGCTGCCTCCTCAAGACAAGCGTCATCTCGCGCTGCGGAATGGAGCGGTAGTCATGCCTCAGGCTGACATGCGGAGTGATGCTGAGCGCGAATTTAAGCATTTCCGCTGGGTCATAGTAATACACAAAGTCCTCCTTGGGGTAGGAAGCATCATTTTCCGCCGTTAGCATATCGATCACGACCGCCTCCCTGCAGTGCTCAAACGCTCGGCGGATCATGCCGCGTGCAAAGTCCTCGTTGCTGAACTCGCTGAAGCGGAAGTTCACCACGCCAAAGAGGACTACCACGTCACAGGGCGCGCCGGGAACATCTTCGACGAGAAGGTTTGCCTGATAAAACGCATCTCTCGGGCGAAGCGCGCGGCACCTGGCCAGCAGGTCAGCATTGATGTCACAGCCTGAGTAGCTGGCTGGCATGATGCCACGCTGCTCTAAGAACTCGCGAAAATCAGCTAAGCCACAGCCGACATCCAGTATGCTCCGTCCCTGGAAATCAAAGGAGTCCGCTGCAAGACTGAAGCGCGCTTGCTGGCTCTCACGTTTGTCCCAGCCTAGCGTTCTAGGGTCATCGCCGAACTTGGCAAGCCGAGTGGAATAGCGCACGACCAGCTTTTCATCGACGGCGCGCAACGTAGCTGTGTCGATCTCAGGCATAGGTGATCTTGATCGCATGGTTGGTGGCTTCGCAAAGCGCCCGCACTTCCTCACGGCTGCCGCCTGTGAAGATGCCGAAGCCATGCCGTCCTGCTCCGGACTGTGGCGGTACGAGCGTGTCACCCTCCTTGATCAGCAGGCGAAGGTGC
The DNA here is from genome assembly GCA_020216965.1 of Prosthecobacter sp. Taxonomy (GTDB): domain Bacteria; phylum Verrucomicrobiota; class Verrucomicrobiia; order Verrucomicrobiales; family Verrucomicrobiaceae; genus Prosthecobacter. Next base: position 2,324 of record JAIWOJ010000062.1, on the reverse strand, counting down.
AGCACCCCGGGATGGGCCGCCGCCGCCTCCACCCCGTCGATTTTCGCCACCTTGCCCGGCGGGAAAACCAGGAAGCCCAGCATGGCCGCCTTGCTATCCTTCCACGGCTTCACGTCGAATGGCTCGTTGAAGGCCTCGCGCACCAGCAGTTCGGAGATGTCCACACCAGAAATGGCTGGGATGATCATGTTGGAGGTCATCACGCCGCCGCCACGGTTCGCCGTCTCCAGCAGGAAGCACCGCCCGCGCGCATCCAGGATGTATTCGGAGTGCGTGATTCCGCGCCTGATGCCCAGCGCCTTGATGACCTTCGTGTTGGACTCCAGCACATGGGCGGTAAGCTCAGGGGTGATCTCCGCAGGGTAGATCACCTCGGTGATGATGGGCTTTTCACCAGGCATCACCTTCTTGGACGCGACACCGAGGTTCACATGCCTGCCCTCCGCGTCCATACATCCATCCACGGTCAAGTGGGTTCCTTCAATGTAAGCCTCCACCAGCACCTCGCGGGAATGGGCGTTCATCAGTGCGTGAAGAAATGCGGACTCCAGATCCTCCTCTCGGTCCACGCGGCGCACGCCAAAGGATCCCCGGTTGTCCACCGGCTTCACGATCACGGGAAAGTCGATCAGTTCGGCAGCCTCGCGAACCTCTTCCACCGTCCGGCAAGCAGCAAAGCGGGGTTGCACGATATGGTGCTCGCGGCAGCGCTCGCGCATCCAGCGTTTGTTCGTCGTCACCTGAACGGCGTCCATGCCATGGTGGTGCCAGCCCATCTCATTGCGCACAAAGGCGGCGGCGTAGTTTGAGTAATCGCATTCATCCGCCGTGATGGCGTCCACGCTATGCTTGCGCACCAGATCAAGCACCTGCTGGAGATCTCGCGGATCTACTACCTCTGCATAGTCAGCATAGGCAAACCCGTCAGCACCGGGATAGGGTGCAGTAGCTATCACTTCACAGCCCATCTCTTTTGCCTTTTTCACCAGTGGCACCTGCTCCCAGGTAGCGCCAACGATCATGAGTTTTCTTTTGTTCACAATTTAGGATAAGAAGCAGGATTCAGTAATCAAGAATGACAGCATCAGCAAAACGGCGTCCGGCGTGATGCTCAATCCAGTCCAGAATGGCAGGTGCATGCAAGCGCGTGAATAGTATCAGCTTGTCTGCCTCTCGCAGAGCATCCAATGCCTCAGAAGGCAGAATGGCACGAAAGGCTTGATGATAATGGATTTTTCGCGGGTCAGAATCCACAAGGATAGCGTTGGATAGCTTTTGGCCTTGTGGCAGAGCCTTCACTAAATTATCGTTCGCACCCCATAGCACCACTTTCCACTCTGGGTGGCAGCGCAAGCTATCCATGGTGACCTCCACTAATTCACGAAAACGGGTCACACGTGTGATGCCAGCATCAAGCGCTGCAAGATTGCGATCAAAACAGCGTACTACATGGCCCGGAAGCTCGGCCCCGTCAGGAAGGCGCTCAAAGGCGGCGGCAAAGCCAAAACTGCGGCTGCATAATGTTGAGGATGAGTCAATCAATTCAAAGCCCTCTAGCGCTGCCAAATGAGCAAGGTTTTCCAAAGTGAAGTGGTTGCAGTGCTCGTGAAGGATCAGGGCAGAGATGTCGTGAGGATATAACATCAGATCAGGAACCTCCAAGATCATCACGCCACCGCCTCTCAGAAGACGCCTGCATTCGCGCAGAAAGCCGCGTACATCTGCAATGTGCTCCAGGATGAAATAGTGCACCAGGAGGTCATAAGAACTCTCTGGTGCCTGCCCTAGGTCTGCGAAATCACTGCCACACTCCGCGTTCGGCTCGTAAGAAGAAACGACACCGAACCGCTCCCCAAGCCCACGTTGAAAAGCTGTATCGGCATTGCCGCCCACCTCAATGACTCCCTTAACCGGTCCCCTCTGACGGGATGCCAGAACGGAGTCGATGAAAGCCAGACGCTTTTCCGGAGAAAAGTCTAATGCCTGGCCGCCGAACCTGGCATACGAGTCGCTATAATACTGCGTGAGATCCGCAGGGGCGTAGCATGGCGAAAGAAAGGTGAATCCGCAGGTCTCGCAGATGGTGATTGTATTGCGGAAGAGCCATTGCCGTGTGCGGGTGACGGCAACATGAGACCACTCGCACACTTTCCTTAGGTTGGAGATGCCGCAGGCTTCACAGGATCGGCCATGCAGTGGAAGTTCGATGACCGGTGTGTTCATGAGTCAGCTTGGATGGTGTCCTCGGCCTTTATCCAGGTTCCAGCCGCCAAAGAGTGACGAGCCAGGATTGGCGTACATCGGTCCAGCATCGCCCAGGCATC
>JAIWOJ010000061.1 GCA_020216965.1 Prosthecobacter sp. | reverse complement strand
GTCGATCAGCTCATGGCCATCTCAGACGCCGGGCAGATCATGCCGCCAAAGAGCACCTGGTTTGAGCCCAAGCTGCGCTCTGGCCTCTTCATCCACACCTTTTGAGTCGCCTTCTGGTCATGAAAAACCCGCCCAGGCTCACCGGGGCGGGTGGAATCTGCGGCAGCTTCTCCGCAGACTGGATCACAGGCGCTTCACCTTGAAGCTGCGGAACTCCACAGGATCGCTGTGCCCGGCAAAGCCGATGAAGCCAGAGCGGCGGTCTAGCCCCTTGGGTGGGTTTTTGATCTGACTGCGGTCCAGTTGGTCAATGTCCACATCCAGGATCTTGGTGCCATTGAGCGTGACCTTGATCTTCTGGCCGCGGACTTCGATCTCCTGAAAGTTCCACTCGCCCGCTGGGCGCAGGTAGCCGTGCTTGGCTCCCACGCAGTGGTAGAGACTGCCGTGGTATTGGTAGGGCTCCAGCCCCTTCTTTCCAGCAGCGGCTTGTTTGGCATTGTAGCCATCGCTATCGATCACTTGGAGCTCAAGGCCATCTGAGGCGGAATGCCCCCCTAGCGGCGTGCGCAGGGCGATGCCGTTGTTGCCCGCAGGAGGTAGCTTAAACTCCACGCGGATGATGCCGTTCTCAAACTCCTCTTTGGTCAGCAGATCGCCGCCTTTGCCTTGCTTGCAGACGATGGCCCCATTTTTCACCTCATAGTTCTCCACAGCGCCCTGCCAGTTGCTTAGGTCTTTGCCATTGACCATCTCGACAAAACCGTCCGCATCACGGGCGGCGAGTTCTCGATTGGCCTCTTCGGCGCTAATTTCGCGCACGAAGACATTGCGCCAGCGGATCTCGCTCCCATGGGTCTGCAACTGGATGGGACCGCGTGCATACACAGGGTCGGGCATCCAGCCGTTGGGCATCTTTTCTGCCTCCTTGGCGGTGTTTTTGGCATCGGCTTTGCCATAGGCTAGGTAGCCTGCCTTGCGGTTGGCAAAGAAGTTTTCCAGGGGGGCATGGTTGACGACCACTTCGCCATTCAGCCGCACGGTCACGCGCTCGCCGATCATTTTGATATGGAAGCTGTTCCACTCACCGAAAGGCTTATCCATGAGCTTCAGCGGGAATTTGCCCTCCTCATTCTTGTTGTTCCAAAGTCCTCCAGACCCCTTGTCTGCCCCCAGCTTGAATTTGGCCTCTTCGGTGTAGTCCCAGATCTGTACCTGCGGCGTGCCGCGCAGGTAGATGCCACTGTCGCCTAGCGGCAGCATCTTGTAGTCCACCATCAATTCAAAATCACCATAGTCCTTGTCAGTCGTGAGGTAGAGCCCTTTGCCGTCATTGACCAGCTCACCGTTTTCCACCCGCCAGTGCGCATTCAGATGGTCGCCTTTATCCACGCCTTTGGCGTCTAGCAGGCCGCCTTCGATGGATTTTTTCCGGTAAGCCGCCTTTTCTTCATCTGACATTTTCCAATAATCCGCTGGGTCTTGCGTGCCCCAGCCATACCAGCCGGAAAGGTCCTTGCCGTTGAAAAGGGCGGTGAAGCCCGCTGGCGGAACATTGAGATGAGCAGCAGACGCCAAGACTGGCAAAAACAAGGAGGTGGCACAAAGGGCGTGAAGTTTCATGGGTGGGCGCAAGAGTCGCTGGCTCAATGGCTGATCTTTCACGATTGCCTCAGCCTAGCGCGCGGACGGCACGAGAGGATGGAAGTACAGCACACACCGCCAGGGCTCAGCCCGCGCGCCGGTTAAAGGCCACCAAATCCGCATAGCGCACGCCTTGGCCGCCGAAGAGGTCCAAAGCGCTCCCCACGGTGGCATCCACGCGCCCCAGGCTCAGGTGCTGGATTCTTTCCAGATCCTGCAGCCGGTGAATGCCCCCCGCGTAGGTCATCGGCAGCGGGCTGTGCTTGCCGAGGAACTCAACCAACCGCTCATCGATGCCCTCGCATTTGCCCTCCACATCCACCGCATGGATCAGGAACTCCGCGCAGTGTGCCGCGAGATGCCGCAGGGTCTCTGGCGTGACGTGTAGGTCTGTCAGCGTCTGCCAGCGGTTCATGGCCACGGTCCAGCCTTCTGCGGTGGCTTTGCAGCTTAGGTCGATCACCAATCTCTCCCTGCCCACTGCGGCGACCATTTTGTCTAAGCGAGTCTGGGAGAAAGTACCATCTGTCTCAAAAAGGTAACTCGTCACGATGACATGGCTGGCACCTGCCTCCAAATGCTCAGCCGCATTGCAGGGCCGAATCCCGCCCCCTACCTGCAGGCCGCCTGGATAGGCGGCAAGGGCAGATTTTGCGGCCATCTCATTGCCCGGCCCCAAGAGGATCACATGACCGCCAGTGAGGCCATCCTGGCGGTAAAGCTCCGCATACCAAGCGGCATCGCGATCACTGACAAAATTCGTCCTCAACCCCTGCCCTGAGTCACTCAATGTGGACCCGACGATCTGCTTTACCTTGCCAGCGTGGAGATCAATGCAGGGGCGGAAACGGGTCATGGAAGCGGCTGGCTACCCCGCAAGGATTCGAACCTTGAATAAGAGATCCAAAATCTCCTGTGTTACCGTTACACCACGGGGTAAGTTGCGGTGAGGGCAGCGAACATAGAGACTCCGACGGAGCGTGCAACCATTTTGGCAGATCGCGCGACAATACTGGTGTTATTTTGGGAAAATGGTCCGCTGCTTGCCCACAGCCAAGCATTGCCAGTGTTCATCGGCTCGCCATCCTCAAGAGACTCGCATGAGACCCGCCGCGCCTGTTCAGTATTTTAACCGCCTGACCCAAAAGATTGAAAATGAGTCCATTTACGGTGAGAAGCCGCTGCGTTTCATCTATGAAAATCCCCTCGGCGCTTTGGCCCTGCACTCTGTGGTGAAAAGAGCGTTCTTTTCACGCTTTTATGGGCGCAGAATGAGTGCGGCTGCCAGCAAATCGATGATCCGCCCCTTCATCGAACAGTATCAACTGAATGAGCAAGATTTTGCCGATCCCGTGGACAGCTTCCGCAGCTTCAATGACTTTTTTTCACGTCGGCTGAAACCCTCAGCGCGTCCGCTGGCTGGGGGTGACGAAACCGTAATCCTTCCCGCCGATGGGCGGCATCTGGTCATTCCAGATCTGGCAAAGTGCAGCGATTTTATGGTCAAAGGGGTGCGCTTTGATGTCACAGCCTTGCTGGCTGATTCCGGTCATGCCTCACGCTATCTCCGAGGTTCAGCCTTGATCTCCAGGCTCTGTCCCACGGACTACCACCGATTTCATTTCCCCTGCTCAGGCATGGCAGCCACACCGCAAGAGGTGAGAGGGCCTCTTTACTCCGTGAGCCCCATCGCTCTGCTACGCAGGCCAAGCATCCTCTGGGAAAATCAGCGCTACATCACCCGAATAAAGTCCGATCTCTTCGGGGAGGTGGCATTTCTTGAGGTAGGTGCCACCTGTGTCGGCACGGTGGTGCATACGGCTCTCCCCAATCAACGGGTGAATCGGGGAGATGAAAAGGGTTACTTCCGCTTTGGCGGCTCCTGTGTCATCACTCTCTTTGAGCCAGGGCGAGTGTGTTTTTCACCTGATCTTCTGGAACATAGCGCCGCTGGCCGGGAGGTGTATGCCCTCATGGGGCAGGAAGCTGCCAAAGCAATCTGACAGCCCCTGGTAAAACTGGGCTGAATCAGGGCATTTTTTGGCCTTGTCGCGGAAAGCTTGAGCCCATACCATCAGTCCATTCAGTGGATGCCATCCTCTGTGTTCTTTCTCATCAATGACCAGCGTTTTTTCGCTGCCTCCCCTTTCCTGCAGTGCCCGTCCTCAGACTGTTGTGGCCCGGCCCGTTTTTATGACATCGGGAGCCTGGTGACCTGGGATGTCTTGTCATGCCTTCACTGGAAGACAGCGCCCTTGTTCATGGGCACCCACCTCGTCTCCCCTGGGACACGAGGCCCCCAGATCGAACGGCACAGGTGGGTAAAGCGCCCCGGCTCAGTCCGGGGCGCTTTTTTTATGGAATCGTGCCCCAGTGCCGGGTCAGCGGCCAGTAACAGAACAAAGCCGGGCCGACGAGGTTGCGCTCGGGCACAGCCCCCCACACGCGGGAGTCACTGCTATTGTAGCTATTGTCGCCCATCGCAAAGTAGTCTTCTGAGCGCAATTGAATCTTGTTGATCACACCTCCCACGCTCTCTGCAAAGCCGTAGCCACGGTAGCCAGCCACAGGCTCAGTCCGCGTGCCCTGCATGACTTTTCGGAATCCTGGCTCCTCGGCTTCCTTCCCATTGATGAATAGCTTTGGCGACTGGATCTCCAGCAGGTCCCCAGGCATCCCAGCCAGGCGCTTGATATAATGCTGTGCCCCCTGTTCCGCAGGGACGTTGATGCCGCGAATATGCTTGGTGGTGAAGACAAAGACCTCACCACGACGAGGCGCGCGGAAATGGTAACTAAACTTATCCACAAGCACATGGTCGCCATTGCGCACGATACCGCTGGCAAGCAACTGACCTTTACGAATCATCTCCCCCCCACCCAGACCATAGATCACGCGGCGGTCAGGAGTATCGTTTGTGGTTTCCACAGGCTCACTGCGGATGTGTTTTACAAGCTGGAGTTCATCCAAAAGTTGGCGCTGGGGAGCATTGATTTTGATCGTATGGCCGTCCTGGAAATGGAGCTTGCAGTAGGGCATGAAGATCAAAAAACGATGCTCAGTAATCGGCTGTCTTGTATCCAACCTTCCCTCATGGTCAGACACCACATGAATGTACCGCGTGCTCGTGAATAAGGCGGCCAATCTGCCCATGAGACCAGGTGTGGGATCCTGCGCGGTAGCCTCAGCCGTGATGCCGTTCAGCGTCGGCTGCATCGAACCCGTGGGAATCTGGAATGGCTGGGCGATGTAAGCACGAATGCCTAAAGCGATGACGATCGCCACAAAGATGACCTCCACATTCTCCGCGATCTCACTCTGCGCTGCGTCTGGGAGGGCTTTTTCGCAAACGCGGTTTAGCTCATCATTGAGCTGGCGGATGCGCTCACGGTCGCGATTTTTCATCGCCTCTCTCAGATCCGCTCTCAGGGCCAGGATCTCATCCAGCTTCGCGGGCGGCAACCGATCGCGCTTATAGTTGATAAAGCGGGTGACACCTTTGTACAGCAGCTTGGCCTGCTTGAGGTAGCGTGGAGTTAGAAAAAACATGGGGTACGGAGTAGCGGACGGATTCTTCAGCGTGCAAGGCCGAACGGGCAAGCATCAATCCATGCTCGGATCGCCTCTGGAAAAACACGGAAGGAGGACCGTTTGAGCAACCGTTTCCAAGCGCACCGACCTACACTGATCTATGATCTTCCGAATCCTTTCTCCCGCTCTCCTTCTCTCCACCCTAACCCTCGCTGCGGAACTACCAATGGTGCCTGCTACGCCCATCAGCTCCAAAAAAGAGCTGCTTTTTTCCGATGACTTTCAGTCTGCCAAACCCGCTGCCCCGTGGCATCGTGTGGTAGATACCTTCACCTTTGAAAACGGGGCACTCAAGGGAGTGCAGACACGGCTGGTCGATACCCCATCTCAAGATGGTAAAAGCATCATCAAAGCTCATGCCGCTGTGTATGGCCTTGAGGTGCCCACCAAAGACAGCGTCGTGGAATGCCGCATCAAATTTGATGGAGCCACGATGATTGATGTGGAGTTTGATGACCGACAATACACTGGCTGCCACTACGGCCATATCTGCCGTGCTCAGGTGCGGCTCAACGGTGTGACGCTGATTGATGAAAAAGAGGGCAACATGCGCAATGACATCTACGCCATGAAAAAAGACCCATCCAAAAAGGCAGAGGTCGCAAAGCTGCTCGTAGGCAGACAGGTCACCTTCCCCATGAAGCTAGAAGCCGGGCGCTGGTACGATCTGGTGGTTGAGACCATTGGCGATGAAATGCGCGTCAGCCTCGACGGCCAGCCCGTCGCTTACCTGAAGTCTCCCGGCATCGCCCATGCCACCAAATCAAAGATTGAGCTTGGTGTGGCAGGCCAGGCAGGCTGGTTTGATGATCTGAAAGTCTGGAACGCCTCAGCGGCAGCCAAGTGATTCAACGGCCCGAATACGGAATGTACAGCGGGCAGACAGCCCGTTCCTTTACGGCTTTACCACAGGCTTTCCAGACTCCACCCAGCTTCCGTAGCCGCCATCTAGGTGGATGATCTTGCTGAAGCCCAGCTTTTCAAAGGTCGCTAACGAGCGCGTGCTACGTCCTCCGGCCTGGCAGTGAACTAGCACGGGTTGGTTTTTATCTAGCTTGCCTAGTTGCTGCTCAAAGTTTGGCTCAAGGATGTCGATGTTCACCGCCCCCTTGAGGTGCCCCTCACTGAATTCATCCTTGGTGCGCACATCGACGATGGTGATACCACCTTTTTCCAGCAGCTTAGCAGCACCATCTGGATCGACATGCTGGACCTTGTTGTCAGCGGCAAAAATCGACACCGTGAAAAGAGAGAGCAGAAGAAGAGACCATGTTTTCATCACGAGAGAATACGCTGCGATTCTGGAACTATGTCAAATCGTCTGTCGGACATCAACGGTCATGCGCGCTAATCGGTCATAGAGGCGCTTTCTCGCCAGCAGCGGCCACCAACGGTAGAGATAAATCTCAAGTGGACGCCACATCGCCACCCAGCCGAGGATCGTGAGCCCCTCACGCATGACACTGCGCGCAGTGCCCTCTCCATGGAGCAAGAGCATGGCTGCTAGCTGGCAGCTCGTCATGAAGGTCAAGCCAATCAGCAAGCTAGCCCGCCCTTCTTTCATGAGCTGCCGAAACTCACGCCACAGCATCTCTGCACGATAGCTGAAATAGTGACGGACCGACTCCTGCACGGGCTGGATAGGGCTAGTCAGTGGCTGGGCCAGATGGAGGGTCAGATGCAGATCATCATCACGCGGATGCTCCAGCGCCCAACTGACGATAAATTCCTCAGCGTCATGATCCAGATCCCGCTCATGAAAGGGGGATGGATCCATGGAATTGAACAACTGGGCCAATTCCGTGAGCTTGAGTTCGATCAAGGCGGGCATGTGGATGAAAAAAGTGCCCGGCGAACGATGCCGGGCACCAAGGATGAATGAAAAGGCCGTATTATGCCTTTGCGGCCTCGTAACCTTTCGCGACTTCCGTCCAGTTCACCACATTCCACCAGGCAGCGATGTAATCAGGGCGTTTGTTTTGATACTTCAGGTAGTAGGCGTGCTCCCAGACATCGAGGCCAAGGATCGGCGTGCCGAGCTCAGCATCTGCCACGACACCTTTCATCAGTGGATTGTCCTGATTCGGTGTTGATGTGATGGCTAGCTTACCGTCCGCTTTGACGATGAGCCAGGCCCATCCAGAGCCGAAGCGCTTGGTGCCTGCCTCTGCAAAGAGCTTTTTGAACTCGTCAATGCTGCCGAAGGTGGTCTGCAGAGCCTCTGCCAGCTTGCCATCCGGGCCTTGTGGTCCGCTGCCAGCAGGTGCCATCCATTTCCAGAACCAAGTATGGTTGACATGTCCGCCCCCATTGTTGCGGATGGCGGTGCGTTGCTCCTCAGGCATCTGGGCCAGATCACTAATCAGGTCGATCACATTCCCTGCCTGCATTTTTGCGGCGGTTAGAGCTTCCCCTAGCTTGGTGATGTAAGTGGCGTGGTGCTTGCCATGATGGATGCCCATGGTCATGGCATCAATGTGTGGCTCCAGGGCTTCAGGCGCATAGGGCAGCGGTGCCTGCTCCATGCCGATGACGGCCAGGGCGGCGTGCGAGGTTGGGGTGATGAGAGTAGCGGCAGTTGCGGCACTCGCGGTCGTGAGGAAGGAACGGCGATTCATGGTGTGCTTGGGGAAGGGCAGCAGGATTACGTTGCAGAAACGCGCATGTCACTCCTGAATTGCGCGCTTCATGCCTCTCTTTATCCCCCCCGATTATTTCCGCGAGCTACGCCGCGAGGAGATTTTTCCAGATTCCAGCCGCCCTCTGGAGATCGAGCTAGGCTGCGGCGACGGCAGTTTTTTTCTAGCCATGGCTTCCCATCACCCGGAACGTGATTACCTGGGGCTGGAGCGGATGCTGGGGCGTGTGGAGAAGACTCTGAAAAAAATCGCCAGCGCTGGTCTGAAAAACGCCAAAATCATGCGCCTAGAGAGTGCCTACAGCACCGGCTGGCTACTGCCCACCGCCTCCGTCTCCCGCCTGCACCTCATCTGCCCTGATCCCTGGCCGAAAAAAAAGCACGCCGCGCGGCGGCTGGTGAACCAGCGGGAATTCCTAGATGGCCTGGCGCGCATTCTCTTGCCAGGAACGGGCGAGTTTTTGCTCAAGACCGATGATGCCGTCTATTTTGAGGATGCCCAGGCCAGCATGGCCGCACGTCCAGAGTTTGAGCGCTTGGACTGGCCGGAAAATGCCTTTTTTTACCCGACGACAGATTTCGAGAGCCACTGGCTAGCCATGGGGCGCAGCATACACCGGGCACGCTGGCGCAGGCTCTGAGCTGTTTGTAAAAAAGGCACTCACGCCAGCAGCGGCTTCACCACATGGCCGTGGATGTCTGTCAGGCGATAGTCCCGGCCCTGGAAACGGTAGGTGAGGCGTTCATGGTC
>JAIWOJ010000060.1 GCA_020216965.1 Prosthecobacter sp. | reverse complement strand
AGGGGGAGGGCTCGGCAGGGAAGGCTTTGACCAGCCTCTGCGCAGAGCGGCAGGAGACGCAGCTAAGGCTGAGCAGCAGGGCGAGGGCGAGGCGCTGGTGTGTCATCGGGGGCAGGCTGGTTTTTGGGCAGATGCGGTTGGCGGATGGATACGCGGCGTCTTATTCACCCTGCCGCGCGAGCTTTGCGGCGAGCAGGTAGTTTCGTCGGGTCATCTCCCCCAGTTCCCGGGCGAGGCGGGTTTCAGCGACTTTGTCACGGGAACGCAGGAGGGCGCTGATGCCGCCAAGAGCCTCCTCGTAGCGGACGCGGTTGAGCTCATGAAATACGCTCGTAGCATGGGGGGGGAAGCCGCCCAGGGTGAGGTGCCGCCAGGCGAGGCGCTGCTCTTCATGCGTGTCCACACAGAGCACGCGCAGGAGGAAGCGCAGGGAGCTGAAGACGGCCCCGGTCCACTCACTGCGGTAGGAGAAGGCGCGGGCCTTTTCATAGGGCATCTCTCCGCCATCACTCATCCGTTCCACATGGGGGCTCTGGTACAGGTCCCGCCGGACAGGTAGGCGGCGTAGGGCCAGCTTTTCTGGGCCGCCGGGCTGGCCGGCGCGGTAGCCCCAGAGGGTCTGGCCTTTTTCACTGAGCACAAATTCCATGAAGGCTGTGGCCAGCTCTGGGTCTGGGGCACCACGCAGGAGGGCGATGGGGTCCACGCTGATGGAGGTGCCGCCTACAGGCATGATGAAGCCGACGCGTGAGCTGCCGTCTGCCTTGCGCACAGACTCCTCGGCGGATCGGCCGTAGAAGTCGATGCACATGCCAGCGGCGGCATCGCCACGCAGTACATCGAGCGGGATCTTGGTGGAGGTATCACTAAAGTAGCGTGCGTTGGCGCTGATGCGCTGGATGAGGGACAGGCCCTGGAGCCAGCCACGGCGCACGGCCTCTGCCTCCTGCTGCTCCGGCTTGACTGTGCCGGGGGTGAGGGAGATGCGGGCGAGCTCCTCCTGCATCTGCTGCTGGATGAGCATTTCAAAAGCCTTCGTCACGGAGCTGCTACGCCCTGGGTCTGCCAGGGCGACCATGCCCTGGAGGCGCGGATCGGCGAGGTCGCTCCACTGCTGCGGATCTTTTTCGATGCCGAGGCGGCGCAGGACATCGCGGTTGAAGACGATGCCAAAGCTGGAAAGGCAGGCACCACACCAGCGGTCCTGCGCATCGCGAAAAGGCTCGCCGCCAAGTTTTTCAGGGATGACGCCCTCACTGAACCAGGTGGGGTGCTTTGCACGCAGGCCAGCGAGGCCCGTGCCGGGACCGCTTTCGGAGACGAGGGTGCCAGCCTCTGCCTGGAGCTGGAAATCAAAGGCACCTCCGCCAAAAAAGAGGTCTGCCCCGATGCCGACGCGGGAGGCCAAAAAGGCAGCGCGTGCGGGGTCCGTCGGCGCGGCTTTGGCATTCAGGAAAGCCTGGGCCACCTGGGGGCTCCAGGCATTCCCCAGTACCTGCGTCCAGTGCTGCTGAAAGGCGGCTGTGTACTCGGACTTGAGCATCACGGCGATCTCGGAGGTGCCGCCTGGCACGCGCCAGTCGATAAAGACCACCTGCCCCGTGCGCGCCTTCCATTCCCTGGCAAAGGCGCGGCCAAACTCCTCCCGGATCAACTCATGATGGGGGGTGATGATGACGAGGCGGCGGTCATAGCGTGCCGGGGCCGTGCTATCCACAGGCTTGAGCCAATATGGGGCGACCAGGGTGGCCAGCAGCGCGGTGGCGATGGCGGCTTCCTTGCGCCAGGTGAAAAGGATGGAGGCGGTGCCCATGCGGGGAAAAACGCGCCCATCCAAGGCGGAAACCCTGCCACCGGCAAGCCGGAAGGCGTGCCAGTTTCCCCATCAACTCACGCGCGGCCCAGCAGCGCCAGCATCCGCCCGGTGCGGCCTTTTTCCAGCCGGTAAGAGTAGTAGCGGGCGGGATCAGAGCTGGTGCAGATGCCGCAGTCCTGATAATGCGCGGGCAGAATCCCAGCCTCCAGACAGCTACGGCGGATCTGCGCTGCAAAATCTACCTCATACGCGGGCGGACGAATGCAGGGGCCGAGCTGGGCGCGGATGTCCTCCGGGCGTGCGCCAAAGTGCTCTCCCATCAGCCGGATGCCCTCAGCGGCGATGCCCAGTTCAGAGCCCTTCTTGCCTGAATGCAGCACGCCAAAGGCCCCACTGACGGGGTCTGCCATATACAGTGCCCCGCAGTCCGCCACATAGATGCCGATGACCAGCCCCGCCCGGCCTGTGATGATCCCATCCACCTGTGGGATGGGGCCAGCCATGGGCTCATGCACCACGGCCACGCCACGGCCATGCACCTGCTCAGCAAGGCAGAGGCTCTCAGGAGCAAAGCCCATCTCCACAGCCTGCTGCCGGTGCCAATCCCACAGCCGTGCGACCACCTCGGCGCGTTCCGCATCCACGGGAATGGTCGGATGACGCAGGGTAAAGCGGTGGGCAAAGCCAGGCAGTGCCTCCAGCAGGGGAAAGGTCATCCAGGGCGGTTCGGTCATCTCTTGAGCCATGGCACGGAAAGGCGGCGCGTCAAAGCGTGGCAGAGCGGCAGGGGGCTCTACGGGGCATCAGTCTCTGCGGCAGCTGCCAGGATTTCTGCGCGCAAGTCTGCGGAGGCATCGATCGCCTTGGCAGGTGCTGGGCGTAGGCCAGGGGTAGGCAGGCTGCCTTGCTGAGCATTTTTGACAATGTCTGCCAGTGCCTCGGTAAAGGCGGTGACCGCCAGCGCCTCCTCCGCCCGATCATAGGCTAGGCCATTGAGGAGGGCGACGTGCTCGTAGCGGTCCATCCATTCCCCAGCCAGGGCTTTGTAGCGCTCTAGCACCAGGCGCAGCAGGCTCTCAGCGGCGCGTTCTTGCGCCTCTCTGAGCACCTGCCAGGCGAGGCAGCGGGCCACATCCGCCGCCGCAGAGACGAGGCCAGGCTCGATGCTACCGGGCTCCAGTTGCCGATGCCTGTGCTCATAGTGAAAGCCCAGATCCACCTGGCACATCTCCGCCACGCGCAGTTGGCGGTGCGCCTCACAGAGCGTGGCGACCTCAAGCCCCCAAGCGGAGGGTAGGCTAAACTGCCCCAGCGTGGCGCTATCTCCCGCAAATTCACCGGAAAGTGGATAGCGAAAGCTCTCAAGGTGCTCCAGCAGGGGCATGGGCCCAAGCACATCGGCAAAGGCCTGAATGAGGGGAAAGATCAGCAGCCGGGTGACGCGCCCATAGAGCCGCCCGGCCACGCGGCTGTAGTATCCTTTGGCAAAGCGGTAACCTAGGCGCGGATGGGCCACGGGGTAGCACAGCTTTGCCAGCAGGCTGGGGCCATAGTTTAGGATGTCAGTATCATGGCTGACGATGATGCCGCGGTGCCCAGCCGCGTGCAGCCAGGCCAGGCCCATCCAGATATTGGCCCCCTTACCATGCACATGGCGCGGGCTGATGCGGGCATGTACCGCATCCAGGGCAGGGCCATCATTCCACAGCAGCGTCAAGGGTTTGCCTGCCAACCATTCCTGGCAGGTGCTCAGGCTGCGGCGGATCAAGGCGGCATCCTGCGTGCCATTCATGCTCAATACGACCCTGGAAATGTACGGCACTGTGGCGACCTGGCGCAGGATGCCAGGCAGGGCAGGGCGTGTCATCTCGGTGGACAGGGCTGGCAGCAGCAGCGCCACGGGGCGGTCTTGCGTCAGCCGCACCAGTTCAGCCTCACGCTCGGCGGCATCTGGCGTGGCAAGGTGATGCAGGGTAGGGAGCCTGGCGTGCTGATAAAAATCTGCCATTCAGGGGGCGTGCGGGAGAGGGGGTCAGATCTGGGAGGCGGCATCCTTTGGCAGCACCGTATCTTCTTGGCCCGTGGCAGGTGGGGGCAGATCATCGCGGGTGATGGGATCCTCTGGGGTATCTGCCGCTTCGTGCTCGATCTCAATGGTTTGCCGCACTTGGCGGGAGATCCAGGGCCGCACCAGGCCATAGATGAGGTAACTGACGAAGAGGATGGAAGGCATCCACTGCCAGTTCCGCACGGTAAAGGCCACGAGGATGATGGAGCTGAGCACCCAGGCCGGAGAGCGGCGCGTGCGCCAGTTCACAGACTTAAAGCTCGGATACTCTAAGTCACTCATCATCAGGTAGGAGAGCATGACCATCAGCCCTGCCAGCCCATATTTCCATGGGCCGATTTGCTTTTCCCCCTCATCCAACCAGATCATGAGCAGGGTCAGAGAGGCGATGACCCCCGCCGCCGCAGGGATGGGGCAGCCGCGGAAGTGCTTGCTGTTCGTCTTGTTGTCTGCCGCAGCCAGGCAGTTAAACCGTGCTAGCCGCAGCGCACCGCACACGAGGTAGGCAGAGGCGATCAGCCACCCCAGGCCGGCGGGTTTTTCGATGTCCTTCAGCACGATGTCATGCACGAGCAGGGCAGGGGCGACGCCAAAGCTGACAATGTCAGCAATGCTGTCTAGCTCCCTGCCAAAGGGGCTCTCCTGCCCGCCTAGCCTCGCCACACGACCATCCAGCACATCAAAAAGACAGGCGGCCAAGATGGCGATGATGGCCCAGTAATAATGCTCCGTGAGTTCCCCCTCGCGCCCTTTGAAAATCTGCAAAATGGCGACAAAGCCGGACAAAATGTTGCCCGCCGTCATCATCGTCGGCAGCACATAAATTCTAGGTTCGCGCTCAATCATAAAGGGGCCACAGTAGCCGACGTGCAGGGCTTGCCTAGCCCAGATTGGACAAAAAGCGGCATGGGCAGTGGGAATCAAAGGCGCTCTTTGAGCTCTGCCATCTGACGCAGGGCCTCTGGGAGGCTCTTGCTGGCAGGCAGTGCCGCGACCACGGTGCCTGTCTGCTCCACGCGGAAGGCCGCGCGCACCTCGGCCAACACCGCCTCATCCACCCCACCGGCCACCCATAGGCGCAGCACGCGCTCCCGTCTTTCCGTGCAGCCTGCGGCGATGCGCTGGAGGGCAGAGAGCCCTTCTGCATCCCGCACGCCCAGGGGCACGGCTGCGAGCCTCAGGGTGTCCTCTGCGCGCTCGCCTGCTAGGGAGTGAAAGAGAGTCATGGCCCCAGCGAGCGAGAGTGCCTCAGCCTCCAGGCGCGCGCGGTCGCCGTAGGGCACCAGCAGCAGCCGCACCTCACGCGGCCGCTGTTTGCCGGTCAATTCGACTTCTAGGGTGGACTGCTCCTGCCCTGCGTCCATGAAGCGCTCCCGGCGTGGTTCATAGCCCATGTTTTCCGGGCTCATGGAGCTATCCAGGTAGCTGGCCACGGCGGAGAGCCGCTCTGGGCCGCCGTTTGCCAGCACCTCACGCAAGATCTCGGCATGTCGGCCCAGGGTGGTCTCCGTCATTTCCCGGCGCAGGGCGGAGGCATGGGCAAAGGTGCGCTCCTCGGCAGCCTGCCGCTTTTGCCACCAGATGCCAAAGGAAAGAATGCTGGTGAGGATGAGGCCCAGGGGAAACAAGACGAGGGCGAGGCGGATGGCGCGGCCGGGGGAGGACATGAGGGGAGGAACAGCGGGTCGATACGCATTTCAAGCGACCTTCGCCGGGATCTCCACGGCCTCACAGACTTCTCGCCAGCCGGGAAAGTTCCAGACATTGGGGAAACCAGCGCATTGCGCAGGCTTCACCGGCTGGATGCGGCATGTGTTCACCCCTTCCAGGAAAAGGCAGGCTCCATTCGGTTGATCGATGATGGAGAGGCCGGTGCGATTGGCGTTTAGCCGGGTGCTGGTGGCGATAAACTCCTGCGGGGTGAGGCCCAAGAATGCCGCGATGGCGTCCACCTCTGCGTCGGTGACATTGACATCCCCAGGCCAGCGGCAGCAATTTCCACACCGCACACACTGATAGGTAGGGCGGTTGGCAGGCGGGTCTGGAGGTGATTCCTGGGGCATCCTTCAGAGTGAAGAGCGTGCTAGGCTCGGCCGCTGGAAAGCTGAGGGACCGTGGCCAGAAGGCGCATGAGCCCTCTGCCGCTGAGATCAGTTCTCCGTGTATTTGCCCAGGACGCGGAATTTTTGATAACGCTGCTCCAGGAGGGTGCTGATGGGCTGATTTTCCAGCGTGGTGATGGCCTCGAGCACGGCGTTCTTGAGTGCCTCTGCGGCAGTGGCATGGTCGTGATGAGCGCCGCCGGGCGGCTCAGGCACGATGCCGTCGATGATGCCGAGCTGGGAGAGATCTTGGGCGCTGAGTTTCAGGGCTGAGGCCGCCTCGGGGGCGTGCTCACGGTGCTTCCAGAGGATGGCGGCACAACCTTCGGGGCTGATGACACTGTAATAGGCATTTTCCATCATCAGCACTTTGTCAGCGATGCCGATGCCGAGGGCACCACCGGAGCCGCCCTCGCCGATGACGACGGCGACGATGGGGGCACGCAGGGTCATCATTTCCCGGAGGTTGAAGGCGATGGCTTCTGCAATGTTACGCTCCTCCGCCCCGATGCCGGGGAAGGCACCGGGGGTATCGATCAGGGTCACGATGGGGAGGCCAAATTTTTCAGCCAAGCGCATGACTCTGAGCGCTTTACGGTATCCTTCCGGGTGGGCGCTGCCAAAGTTACGAAGGAGGTTTTCCTTGGTATCGCGGCCTTTTTGATGGCCGATGAGGGCGATTTTTTTGCCTCCCCAGGTGGCAAAACCGGCTGGCATGGCATGGTCGTCACCGATGTGGCGGTCGCCATGGAGCTCAATGAACTCGTCACAGCAGAGCTTGACGTAGTCGAGCATGAAAGGGCGGTTGATGTGGCGTGAGATTTGCACACGCTGCCAGGGGTTGAGGTTGTCGTGGATGTCCTTGCGCAGGGCATCTAGCTTTTTCTCCAGGTCGCTGACTTGGGCGGCGAGCTTTTCAGAGGGCTTGGCCGCGTGCTTGCGGCGCAAATCCTCCAGTTCCTCGCGGAGTTTGAGCATGGGTTTTTCAAATTCGAGAACTTGCTTCATGAAAGGGGTAGGGTGGTCGGGCCTTAACGAATGACGTGGAGTTTTGAGCCATTGCGGACAAGCGCAAACATTTCTTCGAGATCCGGGGCGGCGAGAAAGACGCCTGTCTCTTGCTCAACCTCAGGCAGGGCGGCGGCGGGCGTCTGGCCGTCAGCGGGTGGAGCGGGGGCGGGCTTGGGCGCGGGTGGGGTGCGCAGGGCGAGGATCGGGCTGACCTGGCCGGGGCGGGTGGCAGGAAGCCATTTTTCAGCCTGGACGTAGCGCGGATCAGTCGAGAGCACGGCACGACCGTCGATGAGGGCAGCTTTGCCACGGATTTCTGCCTCTAGCGGCGGGCGCACGCTGGGGGGCAGGCGCAGATCGACCGTGCGGTATTCTTTGAAGAAATAGCGCTTGTCTGCGGCATTGCGGAATAGGGTGACGGTGCGGGCGGAGATGTCCACATCGATGGAGAAATCCAAGGGCACGATCGCGAGGTGGTCACCGGGCTGGAGCACGGTGCTCATCAGCCCATTGAGGCGGATGAGCATGTCCATCGTGGTGCCCTGGCGTCCGGCGATGAGGGCTAGAGAATCTCCTGGCTGGACGATGTAATCCCGCCTGCCTGAGCGGGGATCGGTGGAGAAGAGTTCGTCCAGATTGATCTCGCCAATGATCCGCCTGGCCTCTGGGCAGGCATCTGAGTTGGGAAACTGCTGGACGAGCTTGTAGAGCGCGTCACGCCCCTCGGGGACACGTCCGGCCCGGATCATCTCCACGGCGGCCTCAAAGCGTTTGGTGCCAGGGTCAATGCGCGGCAGGTCTGATTTTTTCAGGTCTGCCATCTCCTGCTGGATCAGCTTTTCGGGCTTCAGCACCTTGTCATAGATGTAGTAAGCAGCGGCCATGCAGCCCAGCGTGATGCCGAGCACGATGAGGAAGAGCAGAAGTTTGAGCTGCGTCCTGGCCATTCCGGGTATGACGCTCCTTTGTTAGCCGAGCAGCCCCCGGCGCTTGAAGTCGAACAGATTGATTTTCTGCGACTTTTCGATCATCTCGACGGTGAACTTAAGGAGGCTGATTTCCCAGGTGTCGTCCACGCCTGTGATGACAGCACGCATGGGATTGCCTGTGCGGCGGATTTCCTCGATGAGTTTTTCGCTGACCTCCTGCACCGAGCTGTGGACGATCTCTTCCTGCATGTCAGACATTTGGAAGCGGAAGCCATATTTGAGCACGGCTAGCTTGTGGAGGTTTTCTTTGAGGAAGTTACCAAAGGCCTCCCCCTGGGGGCCAAAGCCCTCAAAGTCAAAAGCGGCCATGGCCTCCGGGTCAGGCCGCAGGATGACGGGTTTTTCAGCGGTGATCTGCCCTGTGCGGATGCGTGTGGCATTCACCTGGTCCATCAACTCGGTGACAAGCTGGAACTCAAAACGGGTGCTGCCAAAGGTATCAATGCGGCGATCCGGCTCGTGGAGGACCTGCGTGTTTTCGATGGCGTATTCGATGTCGAAGGGGGAATGCATGTGCCAGTGGACGGGCTGGTGGAGGTTTAGGTGGGCACTCCGATCAGCCCGCCAGGTAACCCGCCGACGTCGTCTTCCTCCTGGGATGAGGGGCGGTTTTCAGCCGCCTTGGGGGTGGGCGGAACCTG
>JAIWOJ010000059.1 GCA_020216965.1 Prosthecobacter sp. | reverse complement strand
GCGGAGATCATGTCGCGGACAAACTGGTCGTAGGGTTTATTCGATCGCAGGCTGTCTTTTACAAAATTCACATAGGCAGAGCCCGTGATGGCACCTGTCTGATTGCCGTTTGAAGTCAAACGCAGCACATCAGCCCAATAATTGTACATGTGCTGGACATAGGCCTCGGAAGCGAGCAACTGATCAATCAATTTGGCTCTTTTGTCCGTGTCTTTTGAAGCCAAAAAGGTATCAGCTTCCCGAGTCGTGGGGATGCGCCCGATGATGTCTAGGTAGATGCGTCTGACGAAAGTATTATCATCAGCAGCTGGATTGCCTTGGATGTTATGCTTTTTCCAATCTGCCTGGAGAATGGCATCGATTTGAGAGGCTGCTTCTTTGGTTGCAGGGGCAGCATTCGCAGCCAAAAAGACAGCTAACAGAGGGAGTATAGCAAAGAGGCGCATGGCAGGACTGCTCAAACAAACGCCAAGATTGCCACGGTTTTTCACAATAAAATACTGGCGGTCATCTAGAAATGCCTGAGTTCTTCCAGAGCGTAACATTATTTTCAGAGCCCCAGCCCTCTGAAAAGCAGGTTAGCCCCGTCGTCTCATGGAATGGCGATGGCTAAGGAACACCGACCATACCCTCGCTGGTGAAAAAATTCAAGTCTCCTATGGCTCAGCCATCCTACAAGAATATGATGGATCGTTGGAGCATGAATCTAACCCCAGCCGTGGGGAGACTGTCGTGAATCAAGCGTAAGGAACCGGGGTGCCTGTAGAGTTCGCGAGGGCTTTGAATTTGGCGATGATCTGGAGGGTGGTCTGACCTGGACGACCATCTCCGATGGGGCGGCGGTCATATTGCACTGCAGGGATAACTTCTGCGGCCGTGCCTGTAAGGAAACATTCATCCGCAGTATATATATCGTGCCGTGTCATGGTGACTTCATGCACCACGAGCCCCATTTCACGGATCACCTCCATGACGGCCATGCGAGTGATGCCGTTGAGTGCGCCGCTGGAAATCGTCGGGGTATAGATTTGACCGTTTTTGAGGATGAAAATGTTATCCCCCGTGCATTCTGCCACATAGCCTTGCTCGTTAAGCATGATGCCTTCCTCGCAACCGGCTTGGATGCACTCAATCTTTGCCATGATGTTGTTGAGATAGTTGAGGCTCTTGACTTGAGGGCTCAGGGCAGCGGATGCTGGACGGCGTGTGGCACAGGTGATGAGGCTGAGACCAGTTTCGTATTTCTCTGCGGGGTAAAGGGTAATACCGCTCGCAATAATAAAAATGCTAGCCTTAGGGCACTGATATGGATTGAGACCGAGAGAGCCCACGCCCCGTGTCACGACGAGGCGGATGTAACCATCACGCAACTGATTGGCCGCCACTGTGTCTAGAGTGGCTTTTTCCATCTCTTGAAAGCTGATGGGGATATTCAGACAGATGGAGCGGGCACTCTCATACAGACGGACCAGATGCTCGGTGAGCCGAAATATACGCCCATTGTAGATGCGGATGCCCTCAAAACATCCATCCCCATAAAGCAAGCCGTGGTCGAAAACGGAAATCTTGGCTTCTGATTCAGGGACGAGCTTGCCGTCGAGGTAGATAAGCAGCGAGGAATTGGCCATGGGGGGACTGATCTGAGTCATTTTGAAATGGTCCCTAAACAAACATCGCGGAAACCTCTGGGGCGTCCGCGATGCTGCTAAAGGGTGGATTTTGGCGGCGTTAAGCGGATGCGTCGCTAAGTTTAGGTGCGGCGCGTCGGGCACGGGTGCTACCGTAGCGCTGGGCAAATTTATCTACTCGTCCGGCTGTGTCGACGAATCGCTGTTCGCCCGTAAAGAAGGGGTGGCAGGCGGCACAAATACCAATGCGGAGATTTTGCACCGTAGAACGTGTTTGATAAACAGTTCCACAAGTGCAGGTGATGGATGTTTCGTAGGTAGTCGGGTGGCCTTCGGCTTTCATAAAGGTGAGTGTGGGGATCACGTTATCCGTCGAGGCGCAAAATGGCATTCAGCGGAGCGTGAGGGGGCGGAGTCTGGCACACAAGGACGTGTGGTCAACAGGCAATTTAGCATGTCAACTCTGTTGGAGATCCGTCCACAGCAGCGAAAGCTGGTGATGACAAAGACCTTGCATGGTGTAACGATAGCATTCTCCCGCTTCATGGCTGAAAATCCTGCTCCAGAGCCCCCCGCCTTGACTTGGCGTCTGGCCGTTAGTGCTGTCACTACGGCGGAGGACGCCCAAGTTCGCTCAAGGCTAGTGACCGGAGCCGTGATCGGTTTTTTGCTGGGGTATTATGCGATGCATAATCAATGGTTGCAGGCTGGATGGGTGCTGTTTTGCACAGCATGGCTAATGTTGCTGACCGAAGGACGCAGGTCGCTGCTGGAAGGGTGGCGCAGGGATCCCTGGATGCAGGGAGCCGCTACTTGGCTCGGTCTGGGGCTCGCGAGATCCAGTGTGATAGAGTCTCCGGGGATGACGCTAGAGTCATTTACCTTGGGGTGGGCGGGAATGCTCTTAATGATGGTGATGATCAGCTTACTGTGGCAGGCGGCTAAGCACCCACGCGCGCCCTCATGGATGGGCTTGTCTGTCGTTCTTTCCGCTGTCCTGACGGCATCCACTAGCATGATTATTTTTTACGGTTTGAAGGAGGACGCGCACATCGGCGTGCCTTTGAAAAATTGGTTCATTTACGGTGGCTGGAACACGGTATGCACGGGGATGACCTTTGGTTTTGCCGCCGTGTGGGCTGCTTGGGAGTGGCGAGAGTCTGCCAAGGGGTCTGCGTCTTGGAAAAAGGCATCTTGGTTGATTGCGTCTGTGCTTTTGAACATCGCCACTCTATTGACGCTGAGCCGAGGCGCTCTGTTAGCGCTTACCGCAGCTCATTTAGTGTGGTTCCTACCGCAGGGCTGGCGAGCCGCCTGGCGACCTGTCATTCTTTTTGCGGGTTGCGTCGCCATTTTCCAGCTAGCAGCCCCCGTCGTAAGCTACCTAGCCGCAAAGGAGGTCGCTGCTGATCTCGGGGTAGAGGCAGAGGTGGTTCATTCACGCATCCAGGATTTTGGCGTCATTCCTCCCAATCCTGCACTTCGGCTGCTAGAGCGCGGCGATAATGGCCGGTTTGCCATTTATGCTGGCGCTCTAAGCAGCATGACGACTTGGCGTGACTGGCTGCTAGGTAAGGGATTATGGTCAGCGAATGATGCGTGGTCCTGCGGGCTCTGGTGGAACCCAGAACACCTGCATAGCGTTTATCTCGACAGTTTGGTGCGCGGAGGGGTACTCTCGCTTCTTGGCCTACTCTTTTTGACAGGCTGGGGACTCGTTAGAGCTTGGCGACTGGCCGTGGAGGGAGAGGCGCTATGGCTGGTCCTGGCTGTGTTTGGCCTGGTGGGCATGGTTTTTGATGGGGATAGCCTTTGTACCATGCTGAGTGTGCCGCGGTTTGAGATGTTGCTTTTCTGGACGCCACTCGTCATCGCCTCCGCCAGGCATGGGGCAGCCTTTGCCAATGCGCCCAAGGCGCTCTTCGGGAGGTGACCTGTGTCTGGTGATCCGCAGCATTCTCCTTCTTTTCGCCACATCGTGGGGCATTTGCTTTGGCTTGGCAGGTGCTGGCTACGCAGGACGTTGGCTGAAAGCACTTTGGATCCCCTGCCCTTCCGGCGCTGGTTTTCTGGCTATGGTCCAAAACGGTTGCGTGCCGACCTGCGCGCTGCCCTTTCTGTTTCGCTGCTAGATCTGCCGCAAGGGATGGCCTACGCCGCGCTGGCTGGATTGCCACTTCAGGCTGGCACCATGTGCAGCGCTGTCTCCGGCATCGTGGGATCCCTTTTTAGCAGCTCACGCTACACGGTGCTGGGGCCAACGAATGCCACTGCATTTATGGTTTTCTCTTTTTTTTCCGCACAGCCGCAACTTGAGCGCGCGGGAATGATGCCCCTTTTAGTTTTTATGGTTGGCACCTTGCTCCTCTTTGGTGCCTTTCTGCGAGTGGCTGAGCTTGCGCAATACATCAGCCGCACGGTAGTCGTGGCGTATGTGACGGGGGCTTCCCTGCTCATTATCACTAGCCAGTTGGCTGTCATCATGGATGTTTCAATGACCGTGGTCCTCGAAGATGGCACCACTTTCCAACGGCGAACGCTACCTGGGATCCTGATGCATCTTTGCACTCATCTGCTGGAGTCACATTGGCAAAGCCTCGCTGTCGCTGCTACCACGGCTGTGATTTATGCGGTCCTGAGACATCTGCGCCCACGCTGGCCTGTCCTGGCGCTAAGTTTGATTTTTTCCTCCCTGCTTGCAGCCCTGGCAGCAAAACTCGGCATGGAAATCGCCACCTACGCTGACGCACGCTTTGGCATCATGGATCTCCTTCCCGCCTTTCCTGACTTTGTTTCTCCTAGGTTCTTTTCTGACTTTAGCCACCTTTTTGGCTTAGCTGTCGCCCTAGCATTTCTGGCAACTTTGGAAAATGCATCCATGAGCAAGACTCTAGCGAGTGTGACAGGTCATCGAGTTGACCCAAATCAGGACATGTTCAGCTTGGGCGTGACGAATCTTGCCTGCGCCTATTTAAGTGGTATGCCAAGCTCAGGCTCATTGACACGCAGTGCGCTGAACTACCAAGCCGGGGCGCGGACACCAGTCGCTGCCTTTTTCAATGGGGTCTTCTGCCTAGCTGGGGCGCTGCTTCTGGGACGGCTCGTGGGTTATCTGCCACGCGCCTCACTCGCCGTTTTGATCATCTGTGTGGCGGTATCGCTCATCAATCGCCGCCACATTCGCGTGTGCCTGAGCGCGACTGGTTCCGACGCGCTCGTCTTTCTCACGACATTAGCTGCCACGCTCATGGTCCCCCTGCATGTCGCCATTTTCACCGGCGTAGGCGTGTCCGTCATGCTGTACTTGCGAAAGGCCAGCCAGCCACGCCTTGTGGAATATGAGTTCAATCAGGAAGGCGACCTCGCAGAGGCGGGAGGAAACGGCACGAGGCAGAACCCCGCTGTCTCGATTGTGCATGTGGAAGGTGAGCTTTTTTTTGGGGCGGCTGACCTTTTTCGGACGCAAATCCAGCGCACCTGCGCGGATCCAAATCTCCGTGTCATCATCCTGCGGCTGAAAAACGCACGTCACCTGGATGCCACCTGTGTGTTAGCCCTTGAGGATCTCGTGCGCCTGCTGCGTAAGGAAGGGCGGGAGCTGCTGATCAGCGGGGTCATGAAAGACGTGCACCGTGTCCTTCGCGACTCTGGCTTGGTTGAGGTGATTGGCAGGGAAAATATTTTTCCAGCCAGCACCGCGAATCCTAACCTCGCAACCCGAAACGCCCTCAAAAGAGCCCAAACGCTGCTCGGTACCACTGAAGCAGACGTGAAAATCTTCTTTGATCCAAGCAAAAAGAAGCATCCGTGAACCTCCAGGGCTGGTTGACAGGGTATGCTTGGGCTGCATTCTGCCCCATCCATCCAAGAACCGGCAACGTTTTCCCTTTCTAAATCCGGAACCCGCCCAGCCCATGCATTCCTCCATCGAACTCAAACGCGAAGTCGAAGCGATCCAGATTCCCAGTGGTGACGCCATCACCTTACCCCTCGGCCTCAAGGTCATTATCACCCAATCTCTTGGAGGCACCTACACGGTAGCGACCGATTTCGGCCTAGCGCGCATCAGCGCAAAAGACGCTGATGCACTTGGCATTGACCCTGAAGCTGAAAAAAAGGAACAAGCAGGTGGCTCTTCTAACATCCCTGAAGACGCAACCGAACTGGAAGCCCAGGTGTGGAACCAGCTTAGGAACGTCTATGATCCAGAAATTCCAGTGAACATCGTGGATCTCGGCCTGGTGTACGACTGTAAAGTGGAACAAACGGAAGATGGCAAAAACAAAGCCTTGGTGAAAATGACGCTCACCGCCCCAGGCTGCGGCATGGGGCCGACCATCGCGGCAGATGCTCAAAGCAGGATTATGACCATTGAGGAAATGGATGACGCCGCTGTAGAACTCGTCTGGGAGCCCCCCTGGAACCAGGGCATGATTTCCATCGAAGGTAAAATGAAGTTGGGAATGATCTAAGCACAAACACACAACAGGCGATGGCTCGGTTCAAGCCTCCAGGTCAGTGCCCAAACTGTGGCGAATGGGTGCCGCGCGGAGCCCTGGCTTGTGGTAATTGCGGCTCATGCGCCAAGTCTGGATGGAGCCAGGAGGCAGATGAAGACGGCCTCGACTTACCGACGGACGACTTTGACTACGATGAATTCATCGCGACTGAATTTGGACAAAGAACCTCAAAAAGTCCCGCCGCCAACAGAGAAGCCTTTTGGAGAGCCGTTGGGGTGGTTCTCCTGATTGTCATGCTCATCGGCTGGCTTCTCAGCGCCCTTTGACCTAGGCGCTACACCTCGCCTCTTTTTGCAAAATTCAGGAGGGGGGCTTGCAACGAGGGAGCAGCGGCCTAAATTTTCATCAAACAAAGACGCCACCGCGGCTTTCCTATCGTTACCACTTCGATGAACAATTTCACACCACGCGCCCAACAAGTTCTCGCCCTCGCCCGCAAAGAAGCCGATCGCTTTAACCACAACTATGTGGGCACAGAGCACATCCTCTTGGGCCTGATCAAACTCGGCCAGGGAGTCGCCGTGAACGTGCTCGGCAAGCTCGGCCTTGACCTCGAAACTGTGCGCCTACACGTCGAGCAGAAAGTTGGCTCCGGTCCTGAGACCAAAATGGTAGGAAACATCCCCTACACCCCCCGCGTCAAAAAAGTGCTGGCGCTCGCTAGTAAAGAAGCCAAAGCCCTCACCCACAGTTACGTCGGCACAGAGCACATCCTGCTAGGTCTGCTGCGCGAAGGCGAAGGCGTAGCCGCTCAGGTGCTTCGTGATCTTGACGTCAACCTTGATAAAGCACGCAATGAAATCCTGCGCGAGCTAGACCCAAACTTCAGCTCTGGCGAAGAGGAAGAAGATGAGGCTAGCGAGGCCGTGACCCCCGATGGAAAAAGCGATCCTGAGAGCGGCAAAAAGAAACGCAGAAACGAAAAAACCCCAGCCCTTAAAGCCTTTGGTCGGGACCTCACTGAGCTGGCCCAGCAGGGAGAGATGGACCCCGTCATTGGTCGTAGTGAGGAGATCGCCCGCGTCATTCAAATCCTCTGCCGCCGCACCAAAAATAACCCCGTGCTCATTGGCGAAGCCGGCGTGGGGAAAACCGCCATCGTGGAAGGGCTCGCTCAGGAAATCGTCAACGGCAACGTGCCAGAAATCCTGCGTGAAAAGCGCGTCATCACCCTAGACCTCGCCCTCATGGTCGCTGGGACCAAATATCGCGGACAATTTGAGGAACGGATCAAAGCCGTGATGGACGAAATCCGTCGCACCAAGAACGTCATCCTTTTCATTGATGAGCTACACACCATGGTAGGTGCTGGCTCTGCCGAAGGCACGATGGATGCCAGCAATATCATCAAGCCCGCCCTCAGCCGCGGTGAGATGCAGGTCATCGGTGCCACCACACTCAACGAATATCGCAAATACATCGAAAAAGACAGCGCGCTTGAGCGCCGCTTTCAGCAAGTCAAAGTCGAGGAGCCATCGGTAGAAGATGCCATCAAGATCCTCATGGGGCTGAAGGGCAAATATGAAATGCACCACAAGGCCACCTACACAGACGAGGCCATCCGCCAAGCCGTCCAGCTCAGTTCCCGCTACCTCACCTCACGCTTCCTTCCCGATAAGGCGATCGATATCATGGATGAGGCCGGTTCACGCTGCCGCATCGCTGCGATGACCCGCCCACCCGAGCTCAAAGAAATCGATGCCGAAATCGAACAAATCCGCGTCGAGAAAGAAAGCTGCATCAAAGATCAGGACTTTGAAAAAGCAGCGCGCCTCCGAGATCGCGAAAAGAACGCGAAAAAGCGCTACGATGACATCCTCACCCACTGGCGGCAGAACAATCAAGAAAACACCGTCACCGTCAGTGAAGATGATGTGATGGCGGTCGTCTCCAAGTGGACTGGAGTGCCCCTGCAGCGCATGGAGCAGGCAGAGGCCGCCAAGCTCCTGAAAATGGAGGAGGAACTGAAAGGCAAAGTCATCGGCCAAGACGAAGCTGTTATTGCCATCAGCAAAGCTTTGCGCCGTAGCCGCGCCGACCTCAAAGACCCACGCCGCCCGATCGGCAGCTTCTTGTTCTTAGGCCCCACCGGCGTCGGCAAAACCTTCTTGGCGAAGAATCTGGCAGAATTTATGTTTGGCAGCGCTGAGGCGCTCATCCAGCTAGACATGTCTGAGTATATGGAGAAGCACACCGCCAGCCGCCTGATCGGTGCCCCTCCTGGCTATGTTGGCTATGAAGAGGGCGGACAGCTCTCTGAGGCGGTGCGCCGTCGGCCCTATTCCGTCGTGCTTTTTGACGAAATCGAAAAAGCTCACCCAGACGTGATGCACCTTCTTCTTCAGATTCTGGAAGAAGGCCAGGTGACCGACAACTTCGGGCGCAAAATCGACTTTCGGAACACCATCGTCATCCTTACCTCCAACGTTGGTGCTGAGCAGATCAAACGCCAAACCACTCTTGGCTTTGCAGCCATGCAGCAAGACCATGCG